>JAEWDF010000131.1 GCA_023390245.1 Pseudomonadota bacterium | reverse complement strand
CCCGCGACCACGATTCCGCAGGCGTCGCCGTGGGCGCTGGCCGGCGGATCGACCGCCGCCACCACCCGCTCCAGCTCCGCCGGCCGGCCGCCCCGCGCCCGCCTCAGGTCCTCGACGCGGAACAGCGCCCCCTCGCCCTCGACGACCACGCCGTCCAGCTCCTGCGCCTCCAGCCGCGTCCCGGCGTAGAGCGCCTTCAGATGCGCCAGGAAGCCCGGCGCCAGGTTGTCGGCGTTGTCCGCCGTGCCCGCCCGTTCGACCACCATGCCCGTCTCGGCCATCAGCCGCCGCAGCGCCGGGATCGGCCGGGGCGTCGTCGTCACCGCCAGCCGGGGCCGGTCGCCCAGCCGCAACCCCAGCCGCAGGTTCGACAGCACCGCCTCCGGATTGCGCCAGGCGCAGAATTCGTCCGCCCAGGCGGCATGGAACTGAGGGCCGCGCAGGCTGTCGGGATCCTCGGCCGAAAAGGCGTAGGCCGCCGAGCCGTTCCTCCACAACAGCCGCCGCCGCCCCGCCTCCCAGCGCGGCCGATCTCCCGGCTCCGCCAGGGCCTTGATCCCCGACGGCCCCTCCACCATCACCTCGCGCACGTCGTGCAGCGCCGGGCCGACCAGGGCCAGGTTCACCGTCGCCCGCCGCGCCACGGTGTCCAGCCACACCGAGCCGGCGAAGGTCTTTCCCGATCCCCGCCCGCCCAGCAGCAGCCAGGTGCGCCAGTCATCCCGCGTCGGCGGGACCTGGTGATCCTTCACCGTCGCCTTGCGCAGCTCCCGCCTCAGCGGCGCGCCTTTCAGCGTCGCGAGCGCGCTTTCTCTCGATGATCCCGTCCAGTCGGTCATAGTGGGCGGCCAGCTCTCGCCGCAGCCGCTCGTCCTCTTCGGGATCGTAGGTCCGCTCACCCATCTCGTCCTCTTCGCTGTCGGCGAGGCGGGGCTCCAGGGCGGCGACCGCCCTGGCCGCCCGGGCGATCACGCCAACGGCGCGCGCCAGCTTCTCGGCCCCGGCCACGTCGCCCGGCGGATCGGCCTTTTCGACCGCCGCGACCGCCTCTTCGATCTTGCCCTTCAGGGTCTCGAAGACGCGCCCCAGCCAGCCGGCGCGCTCGCCCGCCGCCGCCGCCCTGTCCCCATTTCCCGCCATGGACAAATCATAGGGCGCCAGCGTCCCCAGGCGCGCAGATCGCCGCGAGAATCCGTCAAGCCATTGGTTTCACCTGGGTTCGACCATGACCGCCATCATAGTCGCCGCGCCCGACCTAGCGGTCCGCGCCCCGCTCCCCCGCCCACTCCGGCGCCTCGAAATCCAGCGCATCCTCGGGCTGCGCCAGCGCCAGCTCAGACACCGTCTGACCGCGCACCGACACCCCGGCCGAATGCACCGTCTCCGGATCGCCCGACACCAGCGGATGCCACCACGCCAGCGGCCGGCCCTCGTGCAGCCGGCGATAGGCGCACGACAGCGGCATCCACTCCAGGTCCTCGATATTGTGCGGCGTCAGCTTGATGCAGTCCGGCACATGGGCCTTGCGGTTCGCATAGTCCGAGCAGGCGCAGGCGTCGGGGTCGAACAGCTTGCAATGCACCCGCGTGGGGATGACCTCTCCGGTCTCCTCCTCCTCGAAGCGCACCAGGCAGCACAGCCCGCACCCGTCGCACAGGCTCTCCCACTCGGCCGGCGTCATCTCCGCCAGGGTCTTGGTTTCCCAGAAGGGCTGCATGGCGGCCTCATACAGGGCGATCCGGGCGATGTCGCGGCCGATCCGTCGTGGCGATCCGCCGCCGCCGCCGCTATATCCGCCGCCATGGCCGCCAGACCCCCCTTAGTCGCCCTCAAGGACGTCCGTCTCCAGGACGGTCCCCGCCCCCTGTTCGACGGCGTCGACATGGCGCTGGAGCCGCGCAGCCGCGCCGCCCTGGTCGGCCGCAACGGCGCGGGCAAGTCGACCCTGATGAAGGTCGTCATGGGCCTGGTCGAGCCCGACAGCGGCGACCGCTCGGTCCAGGCCGGGACCCGTTTCGCCTATGTGCCGCAGGAACCGCTGATCGTCGGCGACACCCTGCTGGACTACGCCGCCTCCGGCGAGGCCGAGCCCTGGACCGCCGAGGCCTGGCTGACGACCTTCGGCCTCGATCCGAAGAAGCCGACGCAGGGCCTCTCCGGCGGCGAGACCCGCCGCGCGGCTCTTGCGAAGGCCTTCGCCGAGGAGCCCGATCTGCTGCTGCTGGACGAGCCGACCAACCACCTCGACATCCTGGCCATCGAACTGCTGGAGAACGAACTCCTCCAGGCCCGCTTCGCCCTGCTGGTGGTCAGCCACGACCGCGCCTTCCTGAACCGCGTCACCGACACGGTCCACTGGCTTGAGGGGCGGCGCGTGCGCACCCTGAACAAGGGGTTCGCCGACTTCGACGACTGGTCCGCCAAGGTCATGGAGGAGGAGGCGGAATCCCTGCGCCGCCTGACCAAGAAGATCGAGGCCGAAACCTACACCTTCTACCGCTCCATCACCGCCCAGCGCACCCGCAACGAGGGCCGCGCCCGCGCCCTCCAGGCCATGCGCGCCGACCGCGCCGAGCGCGTCCGCGACCTGCCGCGCGAGCTGAACCTGGGCGTCGATTCCGGCGCCCTGTCCGGCAAGCTGGTGGCCGAGATCAAGGGGGTGTCGAAGGGGTTTGCCCAGCCCTCTCCCTCCCCCCGCGGGGGAGGGTCGTCGGCGCGCAGCGACGACGGGGTGGGGGCGGCCGGGCGACCGGACTCCGACTTCGCCCCGCCCTCCCCACCCGGCGCTACGCGCCACCCTCCCCGGAACGGGGAGGGAGAGGCCCCTCACCGCACCCTCTTCCGCAACCTCACCACCCGCATCCTGCGCGGCGACCGGCTGGGCATCGTCGGCCCGAACGGCGCGGGCAAGACCACCTTGGTCAAGGTGCTGCTGGGCGAGCTGGCGCCCGACGAAGGAACCGTCCGCATGGGCGCGAACCTCGAACCCGTCTACCTGGACCAGTCGCGTGAGGGGCTGAAGTCCGACATGACCCTGTGGGACGCCCTGACGCCCGGCGGCGGCGACTCCATCCTGGTGCGCGGCCGCTCCATGCACGTCGCCGCCTACGCCAAGGACTTCCTGTTCCAGGAGGCCCAGCTCAAGCAGCCCATCTCGACCCTCTCGGGCGGCGAGCGCAACCGCCTGCTCCTGGCCCGCGCCCTGGCCAAGCCGGCCAACCTGCTGGTCCTCGACGAGCCGACCAACGACCTCGACATGGACACGCTGGACAAGCTGGAGGAGCTGCTGGAAGGCTACGACGGCACCCTGATCCTGGTGTCGCACGACCGCGACTTCATCGACCGCCTGGCCACCTCGACCCTGGCCCTGAACGGCCGCGGCGACATCGTCGAGACGCCCGGCGGCTGGACCGACTTCCTGCGGCAGAACCCGGGCTTCCTGACGCCCCCTGAAGTGAAGAGTGCGAGTGAGCGGCCTGCGGCCCGTGAACCGGCCTCAGCGCTCACGTCTTCGCTCACTGGCACGCCTCACTCCAAGCCCAGGAAACTCTCCTACAAGGACGCGCGTCGCCTCGAAGAGCTGGAAACCCTCCTCGAAACCCTGCCGGCCGCCATCGCCAGACACGACGCCGCCCTGTCGGACCCGGACCTCTACGCCCGCGACCCCAAGGCCTTCGACACCGCCATGAAGGCCGCTGAAAAGGCCCGCGCCGACCTGGAATCCGCCGAGCTGGAATGGCTGGAGCTGGAAGAGAAGAAGGCGGCGATGACAGGCTGAGCCTCAGCCGTCGATCGGACGCTTCTCCTCGGCGGCGGCCGCCCTGGCGCGCCGATCCTGCACCACGCCGACGATGATGGCCGCCACGATCCCGAAGGGGAACCACAGCCCGAACTTCCCGGTCAGCAAGCCGATCAGGCCGAAGACGATGAGAATGCCGATGGGGGTGAGCCGCTTCATCCCATACCTCTAGGCGACGCCGCATGCGGCCGTCCAGAGGCGACGCCGCTCCCCTTGAATCCCGCGCAGCGACGCGCCAATCCTGACGCATGACCCGCGCCGTCCCCGACGTCCCGACCGGCTCCGCCCCCGTCCACGCCAGCGCCGCCCGGGGCTACGCCGTCGCCGCCGAGACCTACGCCCAGGGCCGACCCGCCTATCCCGACGCGGCCGCCGCCTGGCTGACCGAGATCGTCGGCCTGGCGCCCGGCCGCACGGTGCTGGAGCTGGGGGCCGGCGGCGGCAAGTTCACGCTGCGCCTGGCGGCGACCGGCGCCCGCGTCCTGGCCCTTGAGCCGGTCGCCGAGATGCGCCAGCGCCTGGCCCGCGCCCTCCCCGACGTCGTCGCCCTGGCCGGAACCGCCCAGGCCGTTCCCCTGCCCGACGCCTCGGTCGACGCCGTGGTCTGCGCCCAGTCCTTCCACTGGTTCGCCGCCCCCGACGCCCTGGCCGAGATCCGGCGCGTGCTGAAGCCCGGCGGCCGCCTGGGCCTGATCTGGAACGTGCGCGACGAGACGGTTCCCTGGGTCGCCGCCCTGTCCGACATCACCAACGCCCTGGAAGGCGACGCGCCCCGCTATCGCACCGGCGAATGGCGCCGCCTGTTCCCCGCCGAGGGCTTCGAGGCGCTGGAGACGCGGACCGCCGACAATCCGCACCTCGGCTCGTCCGAGGACGTCATCGTCCGCCGCACCCTGTCGGTCAGCTTCATCGCCGCCCTGCCCGACGACCGCCGCGCCGAGGTCGAGCGCCGGGTCCGCGCCCTGGTCGCCGGCGAACCGGGCCTGGCCGGGCCCGGGCCGGTCGCCTTCCCGTATGAGACGCGCATGTACGCCTGGCGGCGGACCGGCTGACCGCCATGACCCTTCGCGTCCACACGGTCGACTTCCCGCCGCCGCAGCTGGCCGCCCAGCGGCGCATCAACGCCGTCCTGGCCCGCGCCCCGCGCCTCCGCACCGATCCCTGGCGGGTCGAGGCGGGCCAGCGGCTGTCGATGTGGCTGGACGGCGCCTTCCATCGCGTCGCCGCGCCCCGCCTGCGCAGGCGCGGCGTCACGGTCGAACGGCTCGGCGCCGACGGCGACCTGGCCGTGCGGCTGCGCATCCTGCGCCCCGCCGGCCCGACCCGCGCCATCGTCCTGGACATCCACGGCGGCGGCTGGGTCCTGGGCAGCGCCAGCTTGAACGACCGGCTCAACGCCCACCTCGCCGCCCACGGCTTCTGCGTCGTCTCGGTCGACTACCGCCTGCTGTCGGAGCGGCGCGGCGTCTTCATCGAGGCCGCCATCGAGGATTGCCTCCAGGCCGCCTGCTGGACCGTGGCCAACGTCGACCGGCTGGGCGCCGCCGCGGTGTTCATCGCGGGCGAATCCGCCGGCGCGCACCTGGCCGCCCTCGCCGCCCTCGCGCTCCGCGACCGGGGCCTGGCCGACCTGATCCGGGGCTGCGTCTTCGCCTACGGCGTCTTCGACCTGTCGGGGACCGACAGCGTCCGCTCGGCCGGCTCGGAGACCCTGCTGTTCGACGGTCCGACCATGCGCGCGGACCTCGCCCGCCTGGCGCCCGACCGGGACGAGGCGGGCTTGCGCGCGCCGGACGTCTCGCCCCTCTACGCCGACCTTTCCCGCCTGCCGCCCGCCCTGTTCCTGGCCGGCGAGTCCGATCCGCTGTCCGAGGACAGCGAACTGATGGCCGCGCGCTGGGGCCAGGCCTCCGACGCCGACCTGATCCGGGTCCCGGAGACGCCGCACGGCTTCCTCCACTTCGGCGGCCCCGCCGCCCGCGGCGGCCGCCGCGCCATCCGCCTGTGGATGGAGGCGCGGCTGCACAGCGCCGATTAGGCCCGCGCGCCACCATGGAGGGCCGTCGGCGCGACTTCTCGCCACGCGCCATTAAAGCGTAGCCATAATAACTCACGGTTGATATCAGCGTTTTTCAAAATTCGTCGGGGAGGACGAAATGAAGAACATACTGACTCGTGATCGGCTTGACCGTGTTGAAATCTCTTATCTTCTGGCGCTCAGGATCGCTGGTCTCCTGGTCGCGACCCTGTGCCTCGCCGCAGCCCTGTTCTTCGCCGGCGATGCGATCTGGCGGCTGGCGGTGTCGACTCGAGTGAAGGCCGAACCGACCGTGGTCGATGCGGCCCTCCTGGCCAATCGGCTCGCAGCCCCGCCGAAGCGCGAGGCCGGCGACGGCGCGCCCGACGCCGCCCGCGCCACGCATGATCGCTTCGTCCAATCCGTCTGGCCCCGCTATTACGCTCATTATAAGACGGCCTTCGACAAGTACCGCAAGGCCGACGATCGGCTCGTCCCATCCAAGGAGTTGATGGAGAGCCTGGGCTATGGACTGGATGACTATGTCCGGGCGCTGGACGGCGAAGGCGCGGCTGGCGAGCGCATCCTTCGTCTGGTGAGCGACAGCGCCTATCAATCGGCCGCCATCGAAAGGGTCGGCGAAGTCATGTCCTCGGCGCGTCTGGCGCAGTTGCTCGCCCAATATCGGACGGCCGAAAAAAGCGAGCGGCGTTGCGTCACCACTCCTCAGACCCGCGTCGTGCAAAGAACCTGCGGATATTATTACGTCTATGACTGCAGCTACACGCGCACGGTCAACGTCGAGCGGTGCGAGGCGGTCTATCCGGACGGCGTCGTCAGTCCGATCCAAGCGTTCGAGCGCGCGGACGGCCTGTTCGCGGAGGCCTATTTCGCAGACGAGGCCGCCAAGCGGCGCGCGGCGGACCGGAAACTTTCCGAACGGCTGGAAACGCGCGCGAAGATCGGACCGCTTCTGCGCCTGTCCTTCGTCATCCTCGGCGGCTTTTTCATCGTGATGTTCCTTTTCCTGGTCATCGCGATCGAGCGGCACCTCCGGCGGCTG
This sequence comes from Pseudomonadota bacterium, assembly GCA_023390245.1. Lineage (GTDB taxonomy): Bacteria > Pseudomonadota > Alphaproteobacteria > Caulobacterales > Caulobacteraceae > Brevundimonas. The sequence goes on along the minus strand of JAEWDF010000131.1, from coordinate 2,616 downwards.
TCGGCCCAGGCTTCCGCCTGACGAACCTCGCGGCCGGCTTCGGTCGGCCGCTGAGGACCGCCGTTTCTGTGGACAGCCCAAATCGCTGATCCGCCTTCGCGAATACGATCCGTCCACCGATGTTCACAGGATTGTCCACCGCCGCCGGGCCGGTGCTGCACAGCCGGGCGAGTTCGGGCGCTTGCCTCATAACGGGTTTCGCGGGAACGTCAACGGGCCGAGGGACACGGCGGCGCGGAAATCCGGGGAGACCCGGAAATCAAGCGAACCGGCCCGGCTCCACGACCCGGCGCTTCGGGCGGTCTTCGGATCGTCATCGATCGCCAGGCAAGGTCCAGGCTCCAGTTCTTCGCGGTTCGCCGCGGACACGGGGGAACCGGACCGGGATCAAGGAAACGGCGCGGCCGCAAGGGCGCGAAACGACCGAGACCCGGAGCGCGACAGGATACAGCCGACCGCCCTTTCGGGTCCGCCCGAGACGACGCCAAGGCCGAGGTCCGAACCCAGACGGTCAAGTCCCAACCCGGACTTGGCGAGGGGACGAAGAGCACGGGTCCGCCCGGACGCTTCGTCCCCTCGCTCAATTGGGCCTTACGATGCAGCGGGCTCCGTCATCGTCCAGCATGACATCAGGGCCGCGCTGTTCCGATCCCACCAGCGGTAAGCAGGCGAGTCCGTATTTCCGCTGACTTCCAGGGATGCCGACTTTCCATCGATCTCGACGAACGAGGCGTGAAACCGCGTCCACACGCCGTCGGCCATCGGCGTCCTCGGCGTCTGGCCCTCGAGGAAGGGCAGCGCAATCCCCGGCGCGTACATCTGCGCGCCATCGACGAGAAAGGCGCCGACGGCCGGACATTGGTCGGATTGCGCCCATTTCACCTCCGTCTCGCCGTGGCCATCAACGGTCTCAAGACGAAGGACCGCAACGCGACGCTCCTGTTGAAGGCGATAACCGCTCAGCACCATCCACCGTCCGCCAAAGGCGGGATCAAGGCCAAGGACGAAATGCGGCCCCGCCAGATCGGCGAAATCGAGCGTCTTGGCTGCCTCGAACGCCGTCGACGCCGGACGCTCCGAAAAGGCGTCTGGACCCGACAGAAGCCCGGCAAGCATGAGCGCGACCATCATCCGATCATCATGGCCTGCGCGCGGCGTGGGTTAAGCAAAGGCGTAACTCCGCTTTCCTCAAGCGCCATCCCCCCGTAAACCTGCGTCCATGATCCAGCGAGGGAATCGCCTGCTGACGCGTCGCCGCGCCCTGGTCGCAGGGGGCGCGGTCGCGTTCGGGGCGGCGGGGCTGGCCGCCTGCGGCCGGTCCGAGGCGCCGGTGGACGAGCAGGGGCGTGTGCGCCTGCGCTTCGCCACCGACTGGCGCGCCCAGGCCGAGCATGGCGGCTTCTACCAGGCCCTGGCCAGCGGGGCCTATGAGAAGCGCGGGCTGAACGTCCAGATCGTCCAGGGCGGCCCCGGCGTGAACGTGCCGCAACTGCTGGCGTCCGGCGCGGTCGAGCTGGGCATGGGCTCCAACAGCTTCATCCCGATGAACCTGGTCGCCGCCGGCGCCCCGGTGAAGGCCGTCGCGGCCTTCTTCCAGAAGGACCCGCAGGTCCTGATCGCCCATCCCGGCCCGGACCTGGACTCCATCGCCGACCTGAGGGGCCGGCCGTTCCTGCTGGCCGACGCCTCGATCAACGCCTTCTGGGTGTGGCTGAAGGCCAAGTACGGCTTCACCGACGACCAGGTGCGCAAATACACCTTCAACCTGGCCCCCTTCCTGGCCGACGAGCGGGCGGTGCAGCAGGGCTATCTGACCTCCGAGCCCTACACCATCGAGACCGAGGCCGGCTTCACGCCCAGGGTCTTCCTGCTGGCCGACGAGGGCTATCCCTCCTATGCGACCATGGTGCTGGCGCCCAACGCCTTCGCCCGCGACAACGCCCAGTCCCTGCGCAGCTTCATCGCCGCCTCGGCGGAGGGGTGGCGCGACTACATCCGGGGCGATGGAAAGGCGGCCGACAACCTGATCCGCAAGGCCAATCCGGAGATGACCCAGGACATCCTGGACCAGGCCCGGGCCAAGCTGCGCGACCAGGGCGTCGTCGACGGCGGGGACGCGGCTCTCTACGGCCTGGGCGCCATGACCGAGGAACGCTGGAAGGCCTTCTTCGACGTGACCAGCCAGGCCGGCGTCTATGATCCGGCGCTGAACTGGCGCGACGCCTTCACGGACAACTATCTGCCCGGCCGTGGCTGAGCCGATCGGCGGGGCCGCGCCCATCGCCGTGCTTGACGGCGCCGTGGTCGACTGGCCGTCGCGTCCGCCGCTCGGTCCGATCGACCTGACCGTCGCGCCGGGCGAGATCCTGGCGGTGGTCGGCGCCTCGGGGGCCGGCAAGTCCACCCTGCTGCGCCTGCTGGCGGGCCTGGAGCGGCCCAGCCGCGGAACGGTCGCGCGCGCCGCCGGACCGGGCCGGACCGGCTTCGTTTTCCAGAGCCCGACCCTGATGCCCTGGGCCGACGCGCGGACCAACGTCGCCCTGCCGCTGGAACTGGCTGGCGCGCCCAGGTCCGAGGCGGCCGCGCGCGCGGACCGGGCCCTGGCGGCCGTCGGCC
>JAEWDF010000115.1 GCA_023390245.1 Pseudomonadota bacterium | reverse complement strand
GTCGGGGCGTCAGGCTTGCTCATGACCTCACGCTAGGCGGCGGCGCGGCCCGGTGCAACGGCGCCACGCCGCCCGTCCCTTCGCCATTCGCCGCACGGTGAAGGTTTGACAGGCGGTGGAAAGCGGGTCAGGTTCCAAAAAAATCATTGAACGCTGAATAAAAGCGTTATTGGGGCTGGAAGCAGGATTGGAAATCGAATGAACAAACTCGTCAAAACCGCTCTGATGGCGGGCGCCGCCTGGGGCGCGTTCTCGGCCGCCGCCGTGGCGCAGACCGTCGCGCCGGCGCAGGAACCCTCCGCGCTCGAAGACATCGTCGTCACCGCCCGCCGCACCGAAGAGTCCGCGCAGCGCACGCCGCTGGCCCTGACGGCCTTTTCCGGCGAGACCCTGGCGCGCACGGGCGCCCAGCAGGTCACCGATCTGCAAGGCGCGGTGCCGAACCTGAATCTGGTGCAGGGTCGCGGCTCGTCGAACGCCACCAACATCTACATCCGCGGCGTCGGCCAGCCCGACGCGCTGCAGACGTTCGACCCTGCAGTCGGCGTCTATGTCGACGACGTCTACTACAGCCGCATCCGGGGCACCCAGTTCGACCTGCTGGACCTAGAACGCGTCGAAGTGCTGCGCGGCCCGCAGGGCACGCTCTACGGCAAGAACACCATCGGCGGCGCGCTGAAGCTGGTGTCGCGCCGGCCCGGCCAGGATTTCCGCGCGCGCGGGTCGGTCGCCTACGGCGATTATGACCTGATCGATGTCCAGGCTGCGGTTTCCGGCCCAGTCAGCGACACCCTGGCGCTCGGCCTGTCGGCGCTGCATTCGGAACGCGGCGGCTATGTCACGAATCCGGACACGGGCGAGGAGTATAACGACAAGAACTCCACCGCCGTGCGCGCCAGCCTGGCGTGGGACCCGGCCTCGAACTTCCGTGTCGACCTGAACGCCGACTATTCGAAGGACGACGCGGGACTGACCGTCGGCCAAGCCCAGAACAGCCTGACCAACCTGCTGGGCGCCCCGGCCTATTCGGTGCCGACGCCGACGCCGACCTACGATTTCAAGACGCGCGCCACGCCGGGCCTGCCGAACGAAACCCGCCTGGAGACCTGGGGCTCGGCCCTTCGCCTGACCTGGGACCTTTCGGACCGCCTCACGCTGAAGTCGATCACGAGCTACCGTGAACTGAACACGGACGACTACATCGACTTCGACGCGACCGAGCTCGAAATCGCCGACGCCCTCGTCGCCGTGGATCAGAAGCAGACCAGCCAGGAGTTGCAGCTCGCCTATTCGGACGAGCGTCTGACGGCCATCGGCGGGCTGTACTGGCTGAAGGAAGAAGTCAGCTCGCACCAGGAAAGCTACAACGACGACCTGACCGCCAACCTGGTCTTCCCACCGCTCTGGAACGGCGACTACACCTTCACCCGCTTTATCGATGATGACCTGGAGACGACCTCCAAGGCGGCCTTCGGTAACATCAGCTACGCCGTGACCGACGCCCTGCGCCTGTCGGCCGGTGTGCGCTACACCGAAGAGGAGAAGCAGTACGACCGCTACACCTACGTGGACTCCGACTCGCCGTACCTGGTCTCCAGCTATGGCTTCGCGCCGCCGACCGGGAAGTGGGACGACACCTCCATCATGGTTTCGGCCGACTACCAGCTGTCGGACGACGCCATGGTCTATGCGCGCTACGCTCAGGGCTTCAAGTCGGGCGGCTTCAACGGCCGGGCCAACAGCGCCACCGAGGCCACGGCCTATGACCCCGAGACGGCCGACACCTTCGAAGTCGGCGCCAAGACCAGCTACTGGGGCAACCGGGTGCGCCTGAACCTGGCGACCTTCATGACCAAGTACGACAACTTCCAGGCCCGCGTCTCGGGCGTGGAGAATGATCCGAACACGGGTGTTCCGGTCGGCGTCCTGTCGGTGATCAACGCCGGCTCTCTCGACATCTTCGGCTTTGAGGTCGAAGGCGTCATCGCGCCGGTGCGAGGCCTGACGCTGGACACGCAGATCGGCTTCCTGGACGCGGACTACAAGGAGTTCGACGACGACCGCTTCACCGCCTTCGGCGGAAGCCGGTCGTTCCAGGACCCGGCCTTCTCGCCGCGCTGGACCACGCGTGTCGGCGGCCAGTACGAGTTCGACATGGCCAACGGCTCCAGCCTGACGCTCGGCGCGGCGGCCAAGTATCGCTCCCGCATGGCGCTGGCGGTGGACAACACCTACACCAACACCCTGACCGAGATCCCGGGTATGTATCAGGACAGCTATTGGCTGTATGACGCCCGCGTGGTCTGGAACGATCCGACGGATCGCTATTCGATCGGCGTCTATGGCCAGAACCTGTCGGACGAAGTCTACAAGACCGACGCCCAGGAGTTCTCCTCCATCGGCAACATCCGCACCGCCTATTATGGCGCGCCGCGGACATGGATGGTGAAGTTCACCGCCAAATACTGATCGCGACGGCTTGACGCAGGGCGGCGGTTCCACCGGAGCCGCCGCCCTTTGCCTTTGGGGCGAGCCTATGGCTAGGCTGGCCGCGACAAGAGGACCAAGAAGGCTTCAGGGGAAACGCCGATGACCACGCAGCCGGCATCCGAGCTCGGCGCAACGCGCCCAGGCTACCGCTTCTACGTCCTGGCGGTGCTGATCCTGATCTACATGCTGAACTTCCTGGATCGCCAGATCATCGGCATCCTGGCGGCGCCGCTGAAGGCCGAGTTCGGCCTGTCGGACAGCCAGTTCGGCCTGTTGGGCGGCATCGCCTTCGCCAGCGTCTATTCCACCCTGGCCATCCCCCTGGCCTGGCTGGCCGACCGGTTCAGCCGGGTGTGGATCATGACCGGCGCCCTGGCCGTCTGGTCGGGCTTCACCGCCCTGTGCGGCATGGCGGGATCGTTCGGCCAGCTGTTCCTGTGCCGCATGGGCGTCGGCGTGGGCGAGGCGGGCGGCGTGGCCCCGGCCTATTCGCTGATCGCCGACTATTTCCCGCCGCGCCAGCGCGCGCGAGCGCTGGCGGCCTTCGCCTTCGGCATTCCGCTGGGCACGGCGGCGGGCACCCTGGTCGGCGGGCTGCTGGCCGCGACCTACGGCTGGCGGACCAGCTTCGTCGTGGTCGGCCTGATCGGGGTGCTGGTCGCGCCCCTGCTTCGACTGACGGTGCGCGATCCCCGGCGCGGTGCGACCGATGCGATCAAGGTCGAGGCGGCCGTCGCTGCGCCCCAGGCGGGCGTCGCGCCTTCGGACCGCGTGGGGCGCATCGCCGCCCAGGTCATGCTGGGGATCGGCCTGGGCGCCCTGGCGCTGGCCGGGCTGACGCGCTTCTCCGGCCTGGGCCTGGGCAATCCGCTGATCCTGGCCTTCGGCGGTCTCCTGGCGACGGTGATCGGCGTGTCGCTGATGATCGCACGGCGGACCGCCTCGGTCGTGCTGCCCAAGCGCAGCTTCTGGCTGCTGGCGCTGGGCGCCGCCTCCTCTTCCGTGTGTGGATACGGCGTCGCCGGCTGGCTGCCGCTATTCTTCATGCGCAGCTTCGACCTGACCTTGAAGCAGACCAGCTGGTACTATTCGGGCATCGCCCTGATCGGCGGCGTCCTGGGCATCTGGCTGGGCGGCGCCGTCGCCGACCGCCTGTCGCGGCGCGGCAAGGGCGCCTATCCGCTGACGCCGGCGGCGGCCTTCCTGATCTCGGCGCCCTGCTTCATCCTGGCGATGAACTCGCCCTGGCTGATCGGCCTGGTGCTGCCGGGCGGCGGCAGCCATGCGCAGCAGCTGGTGCTGGCCTTCCTGATCTTCCTGCTGCCGACGGGGCTGAATCTGGCGTGGCTGGGCCCGATCACGGCCGCGGTGCAGCATCTGGTTCCGGCAGCCATGCGCTCGACCGCCTCGGCGCTGTTCCTGCTGATCAACAACCTGTTGGGGCTGGCCGTCGGCTTCTACTACTTCGGCTGGATGAGCGACCTGCTGGCGCCGCAGTTCGGGGAGGAGAGCCTGCGCTGGGCCATCTACACCGGCATGGGCTTTTACCTGCTGGCGGCGGCGCTGCTGGCCGGCGCCTCGCGCACCCTGGCCAAGGACTGGGTCGACTAGGCCGACCAAAGACCGCCGGTCGCCTGTTGCGCCTGCGAAGGCGCGGGGCCTATAAGCCCCGCAACTTTCCCAGCAGCGGTCGCGGCGGTTTCCATGAACATTCACGAATATCAGGCCAAGCAGGTTCTGAAGGGCTTCGGCGCGCCGGTCGCGTCGGGCGTGGCCATCACCTCGGCGGACGAGGCCGAAGCCGCCGCCAAGCAGCTGCCCGGCCCGCTCTATGTCGTGAAGTCCCAGATCCACGCCGGCGGGCGCGGCAAGGGCAAGTTCAAGGAACTGGGCGCCGAGGCCAAGGGCGGCGTCCGCCTGGCCCGCTCGATCGAAGAGGTCGTGGCCAACGCCAAGGAGATGCTGGGCAATACGCTCGTCACCGCCCAGACGGGCGACGCCGGCAAGCAGGTCAACCGCCTCTACATTGAAGACGGCGCCGACATCGATCGTGAGCTGTACTGCTCGCTGCTGGTCGACCGGTCGGTCGGCCGCGTGGCCTTCGTCGTCTCGACCGAGGGCGGCATGGACATCGAGGCGGTCGCCCACGACACGCCGGAAAAGATCGTCACCGTCGCCATCGATCCGGAAACGGGCGTGACCGACGCCGACGTGGCCAGGATCGTCTCGGCCTACGGCCTGACCGGTCCGGCCGCCGAGGACGCCAAGACCCTGTTCCCGGCGCTGTACAAGGCCTTCGTCGAGAAGGACATGGCGCTGCTGGAAGTGAACCCGCTGATCGTCATGACCGACGGCCATCTGCGCGTCCTCGACGCCAAGGTCAGCTTCGACGGCAACGCCCTGTTCCGCCATGACGACATGAAGGAACTGCGCGACGAGACCGAAGAGGACGCCAAGGAGATCGAGGCCTCCAAGTGGGACCTGGCCTACGTCGCCCTGGACGGCAACATCGGCTGCATGGTCAACGGCGCCGGCCTGGCCATGGCGACGATGGACATCATCAAGCTGTACGGCAAGGAGCCGGCCAACTTCTGCGACGTCGGCGGCGGCGCCGGCAAGGACAAGGTCGCGGCCGCCTTCAAGATCATCACCGCCGATCCCAAGGTCGAAGGCATCCTGGTCAATATCTTCGGCGGCATCATGCGCTGCGACGTCATTGCCGAGGGCGTGGTCGCCGCGGTGAAGGAAGTCGGGCTGAAGGTGCCGCTGGTGGTTCGTCTGGAAGGCACCAACGCCGAACTGGGCAAGAAAATCCTGAACGAGTCCGGCCTGACCATCCAGGCCGCCGACGACCTGGACGACGCCGCCCAGAAGATCGTCGCGGCGGTCGCCTAAGCGCCGCACCGCCCAGCAGACACACACGGAATTCGAGCGCAGCACATGTCCATTCTGGTCAACAAGAACACCAAGGTCCTGGTTCAGGGCCTGACCGGCAAGACCGGCACCTTCCACACCGAACAGGCGCTGGCCTACTACGGCACGCAGATGGTCGGCGGCATCCACCCCAAGAAGGGCGGCGAGACCTGGACCGGCGCCAAGGGCGAGACCCTGCCGATCTTCGCCTCGGTCGCCGAAGGCCGTGACAAGACCGGCGCCGACGCCTCGGTCATCTATGTCCCGCCGGCGGGCGCCGCCGACGCCATCATCGAGGCCATCGAGGCCGAGATCCCCTTCATCGTCTGCATCACGGAAGGCATCCCGGTGCTGGACATGGTCCGCGTCAAGGCGCGCCTGGACAAGTCCAACTCGCGCCTGCTGGGTCCGAACTGCCCCGGCATCCTGACGCCGGAAGAGTGCAAGATCGGCATCATGCCGGGCAACATCTTCAAGAAGGGCAACGTCGGCATCGTCTCGCGTTCGGGCACCCTGACCTATGAAGCCGTGTTCCAAACCACCAACGAGGGCCTGGGCCAGACCACGGCCGTCGGCATCGGCGGCGACCCGGTCAAGGGCACCGAATTCATCGACGTGCTGGAGATGTTCCTGGCCGACGACGCCACGGAGTCCATCATCATGATCGGCGAAATCGGCGGCTCGGCCGAAGAAGACGCCGCCCAGTTCCTGATCGACGAGGCCAAGAAGGGCCGCAAGAAGCCGATGGCCGGCTTCATCGCGGGCCGCACGGCGCCCAAGGGCCGCACCATGGGCCACGCCGGCGCGGTCGTCTCGGGCGGCAAGGGCGATGCGGAATCCAAGATCGCGGCCATGGAGTCGGCCGGCATCAAGGTCTCGCCGTCCCCGGCGCGCCTGGGCAAGACCCTGGTGGAAGTGCTGAAGGGCTGAGCCCCTTCCCGCCGGCATCGGCGGATCGACTGCAGGAAGGCGTGGCGGCTTCGACCGTCACGCCTTTCGTCTGCCTGAAGGCCGATTTCCAAGCCTGCGACGCGGCCGTGCAAAGCGCCTGGACGGCGGTGATGGATGCGGCCTTGCGTCGCGCCTGGCCGGTTCGCCGGCTATTGCGCGCAATTTTTCACCGCCTGGGCCAAATTCTCGGATTTTCGCCCCGTTTCGGTCATGACCCATAAGGAAAGCGGGCCTATATGACGGGCGCGCCTTCACGGAGATGTGTCCGGGTCGGCACCAAGGGATGTTACGAGAACCATGGCGGACGATGCGGGTCGGCTGAATCAGGTCTTCGCCGAGACCTCCTTCCTCTACGGGTCCAACGCGGCCTACATCGAGGAACTCCACGAAAAGTGGGCCGGCGATCCTGGCTCCGTCTCGGCGGAATGGCGGGCCTTCTTCGACCAGCTTCGCGACAACGCCGCCGCGGTGAAGGCCTCGGCCGCCGCCGGCGCCTGGGGCCGCGATGTCGCCGCCGAACCCAGCGAGACGACCGCCGTGTTCGACGGCCGCTGGCCCGCTTCTAAGCCCGATCCCAAGAAACCAGGCGCTGCGCCTGCTGCGGCCAAGCCTGCGCCCGCCGCCGGCGCCTCGGTCGAGGACGTCCGCGCCGCCGCCCACGATTCCATCCGCGCCCTGATGCTGATCCGCAGCTATCGCGTGCGCGGCCACCTGCAGGCCAACCTGGACCCGCTGGGCATCGAGCCGCCGGTCGAGAACCCCGAACTGACGCCGGAATTCTACGGCTTCACCGGCGCCGACCTGGACCGCCCGATCTTCCTGGATGGCGTCCTGGGCCTTCAGACCGGCTCCATCCGCGAGGTGCTGGACATTCTGAAGCGCACCTACTGCGGCAACATCGGCATCCAGTTCATGCACATCGCAGAGCCGGAGGAGAAGGCCTGGCTGCAGGAGCGGTTCGAGGGCGCCGACAAGTTCGAGCAGAACGCCTTCACCAAGGAAGGCAAGATCGCCATCCTGAACAAGCTGATCGAGGCCGAGGGCTTCGAACGCTTCCTGCACAAGCGTTTCCCTGGCACCAAGCGGTTCGGCCTGGACGGCGGCGAGGCCATGGTCCCCGCCCTGGAGCAGGTCATCAAGCGCGGCGGCGCCCTGGGCGTCGACGAGATCGTGCTGGGCATGGCCCACCGCGGCCGCCTGAACGTGCTCGCCGCCGTGATGGGCAAGCCCTACAAGGTCATCTTCCACGAGTTCCAGGGCGGCTCGGCCGTGCCCAGCGACATCGAGGGATCGGGCGACGTCAAATATCACATGGGCGCCAGTTCGGACCGCGCCTTCGACGGCAAGACCGTCCACCTGTCGCTGACCGCCAATCCCTCGCACCTGGAAATCGTCAATCCGGTGGTGCTGGGCAAGGCGCGCGCCAAACAGGCCTTCGACCTGCGCGAGGCCGAGGCCGGCCAGGGCGACGCCCAGACCGCGCTGGACCGCGCCCGCGTCGCGCCGCTGCTGATCCACGGCGACGCCGCCTTCGCCGGCCAGGGCGTGGTCGCCGAATGCTTCGCGCTGATGGGGCTGAAGGGCTACCGCACCGGCGGCACCCTGCACTTCGTCATCAACAACCAGATCGGCTTCACCACCAGCCCGCGCAACTCGCGCTCGTCGCCCTATCCGTCGGACGTGGCGCTGATGGTCCAGGCGCCGATCTTCCACGTCAACGGCGACGATCCCGAGGCGGTCGTCTTCGCCGCCAAGGTGGCCACCGAATACCGCCAGAAGTTCCACAAGGACGTGGTGGTGGACATGTTCTGCTACCGCCGCTTCGGCCACAACGAGGGCGACGACCCGACCTTCACCCAGCCGATCATGTACGCCAAGATCCGGCAGCAACCCTCGACGCGCGAGATCTATTCGAAGCGCCTGGTCGAGGAGGGCGTGCTGACCCAGGCCGAAGTCGACGCCGAGATCGCCCGCTTCGAAGCCTTCCTCGACGAGCAGTTCGAAGCCGGCAAGACCTGGACGGCGGACAAGGCCGACTGGCTGGACGGCCAGTGGAAGGGCATAGCCTCGGCCAAGGAGGAGCAGCGCGGCGAGACCGCCGTGCCGCTGGCCAAGCTCAAGGACCTCGGCCACCGCCTAACGACCATCCCCAACAGCGTCGACATGCACAAGACGCTGAAGCGGGTCATCGACGGCCGGCGCGAGGCGATCGACAGCGGCCTGGGCCTGGACTGGGCCACGGCCGAGAGCCTGGCCTTCGCCAGCCTGGTCGACGAAGGCTTCCCCGTGCGCCTGTCGGGTCAGGATTCGGTGCGCGGCACCTTCTCCCAGCGCCATTCGGGCGTCGTCGACCAGACGACCGAGGAACGCTACATCCCGCTGAACAACCTCAGCGAAGGCCAGGCCCAGTTCGAGGTCATCGACTCGGCCCTGTCCGAGGAGGCGGTTCTGGGCTTCGAGTACGGCTATTCGCTGGCCGACCCGAACACCCTGGTCCTGTGGGAAGGCCAGTTCGGCGACTTCGTGAACGGCGCCCAGGTGGTGATCGACCAGTTCATCAGTTCGGGCGAGCGCAAGTGGCTGCGCATGAGCGGCCTGACCATGCTGCTGCCGCACGGCTATGAGGGCCAGGGTCCGGAGCACTCCTCCGCCCGCCTCGAGCGCTTCCTGCAGTTGTGCGCCGAGGATAACCTCCAGGTCGCCAACTGCACGACGCCGGCCAACTATTTCCACATCCTGCGTCGCCAGATGCACCGGCCGTTCCGCAAGCCGCTGATCCTGATGACGCCCAAGTCGCTGCTGCGTCACAAGAAGGCGACCTCGGCCCTGGCGGATATGGCGGAAGGCTCCTCCTTCCACCGCGTGCTGCATGACGACGCCCAGACGCGCCCCGACGTCGCCGGGATCAAGCTCAAGGCGGACAAGGACATCCGCCGCGTCATCCTGTGCTCGGGCAAGGTCTATTACGACCTGCTGGACGCGCGCGAGAAGAAGGCCAAGGCCGGGGAGAAGGGCGCCGACGACGTCTACATCCTGCGCCTGGAGCAGTTCTATCCGTGGCCGATCCAGTCGCTGCGCAAGGAGTTGGCCCGCTTCCCGAAGGCCGAGGTCGTCTGGTGCCAGGAAGAGCCCAAGAACATGGGCGGCTGGACCTTCGTCGATCCGTGGCTGGAGCTGACGCTGGACAAGCTGGACGTAAAGGCCAAGCGCGGCCGCTACGTCGGCCGTCCGGGCTCCGCCTCGACCGCGGCCGGCCTGATGAGCCGCCACCTGAAGGAACTGGAAGCCTTCACCACCGAAGCCTTCGCCTGATAAGCCTAGAACGACCGAAAGACAGCTGGACCCGACATGGCCGACATCCTGACCCCCGCCCTCGGTGAATCCGTCACCGAAGCCACCATCGCCAAGTGGACCAAGACCGTCGGCGATCCGGTCAAGAAGGACGAACTGCTGATCGAGCTGGAGACCGACAAGGTCTCGCTGGAAGTCGTCGCGCCCGCCGACGGGACCCTGGCCGACATCAAGTTCGGCGAAGGCGACACCGTGACGCCGGGCGCCGTGCTGGGCTCGATCTCGGAAGGCGCTTCGGCCGCACCCGCCAAGGCCGCGTCGAAGACCGCCGCCAAGCCGGCCGCCGCCGCGCCGACCGCCGCCGCGGCCGTCGAGATCAATGTCCCGACCATGGGCGAGAGCGTCGCCGAAGGCTCGATGGGCAAGTGGCTCAAGGCCTCGGGCGAGACGGTCAAGAAGGACGAACTGCTGGTCGAGATCGAGACTGACAAGGTCGCCGTCGAGGTGTCCGCTCCGGCCGACGGCGTCCTGACCATCGCCGCCGACGAGGGCGCGACGGTCACGCCGGGGCAGAAGATCGGCTCGATCGCCGCCTCGGGCGCCGCCGCTGCGACCGCGCCGTCCGCGCCGGCTCCGGCCGCCGCGCCCGCCAACGCCGGTTCGGCCCAGGTCTCGGCCTCGAAGACCGAGACTCTGTCCCCGGCCGTCCAGCGCGTCGTCGGCGAGAACAACCTCGATCCCAAGGCCATCACCGCGACCGGCCCGAAGGGCAACATCACCAAGGGCGACGCCATCGCCGCCATCGGCGCGGGCGCCTCGGCCCCGGCACCCGCGCCCGCCGCTTCGGCCCCGCCGCGTCAGGTCGGCCCGCGCGAGGAGCGCGTGAAGATGACGCGCCTGCGTCAGACCATCGCCCGCCGCCTGAAGGAATCGCAGAACACCGCCGCGCAGCTGACCACCTTCAACGAGGTGGACATGACCAACGTCATGGCCCTGCGCGCCCAGTACAAGGAGGTGTTCGAGAAGCGCCACGGCGTGAAGCTGGGCTTCATGTCCTTCTTCACCAAGGCGGTCGTCGCGGCCCTGCACGAGATCCCGGCCGTCAACGCCGAGATCGACGGCACGGACATCATCTACAAGAACCACTATGACATCGGCGTCGCCGTCGGCACCGACAAGGGCCTGGTGGTTCCGGTGCTGCGCGACGCGGATACGCTGTCTCTGGCCGGCATCGAAAAGGGCATCGGCGCCCTGGGCAAGGCCGCGCGCGACGGCTCGCTGAGCCTGGACCAGCTGCAGGGCGGCACCTTCACCATCACCAACGGCGGCACCTACGGCTCGCTGATGTCGACGCCGATCCTGAACGCGCCGCAGTCGGGCATCCTGGGCATGCACAACATCGTGCAGCGCCCGATGGCCATCAACGGCGAGGTCAAGATCCGTCCGATGATGTACCTGGCGCTCAGCTACGACCACCGCATCGTCGACGGCAAGGAAGCCGTGACCTTCCTGGTTCGCGTCAAGGAACTGCTGGAAGACCCGCAGCGGGCCCTGCTGGACCTGTAAGGGGCGTTGCTACGGCAAGCGTGATCGACGGCGGGGTTCGAACGGACCCCGCCGTTTTCATTTGCTCAGGCCGTGATAGCGTCCTGGCATGAGCCTGGTCGAAATCGCCCGTTATCAGGACGTGCTGGAGGCCGACCTGGCGGCGGCTTTCCTCGCCGCACAGGGCCTGGAGGTCGAGGTGACCGAGCGATTCCAGACCACCGTCGATCCCCTAATGCAGCGGGCGTTGGGCCTGCGGCTGATGGCGCGCGCCGATCAGGCCGAGACGGCGCGCGACCTTCTGGCCCGGGTCGCGTGCGGAGAGTTCAGCGCCCCCGCGGACGACCTGCCGGAAGGCGATACGGCCACGCGGGCGACCGGCCGGGGCCTGGCGTTGATCCTGGCGGCCTCCGGCGCCTTCTGGGGAACCAGCCTGCCGCGGCGGCTTCGGCCGATCCACTGGGCCGGCATGGCGCTGATCGCGGCCATCGCGGCGATCAGCGCGACCCTCGCCATCGCCGCGATGGCCGGTTCGGCGGCCTGACCGGACCGTGACGGCCGGTTGGGCCTGTGGCTTCACATACCAATAGTTGTGTCTTTGGGGCGGCGGTCCATGCGGGATCGCCGCCCCGCTCAATTTGGCGGATTAACAAGCGGCCAATTCGGCGCCCATAGTGACGCTCATGGAGTGGGCGGTTCGGGCGGTCGGGGTGTGCTACCTCTGCGGAGGACTGATGCTTCTGTATCAGGCCTGGATGAACTGGCGTCTGCAACGGGCCCTGTCGGCCCTGTGGCCCGTCAATCTGACCGAACATCTGGCGGACCTCGCCACGGGCGTCGGCGGCCTGGTCGTGCTGGCCTCGGGCCTGGCCCTGGCCCTGCTCAGCGTCTGGGCGGTCGTCGCCTTCGTCGCCGGCTGGACGGTCCAGGCCGGCTATCTGCTCTGGGCCAGCCGCTGGCGGCGGCCCCGGGAGGCGTTGTCCCATGGCGGCCGCCGCCGGTCGCTGGACGCCTTCGCCATCTATACGGTCGCCACCGCCCTGGTCATCGGCCTGCCGTTGACCGGGCTGCTGGGTTAGGCGAACTCCGCCTCCAGGTCGGCCAGCCGCGCGGCCTGGTCCTCGGCGATCAGAGCGTCCAGCACCGGGTCCAGCTCGCCTTCCAGGATCTGCGGCAGACTGTGCAGCGTCAGGCCGATGCGGTGGTCAGTCACGCGTCCCTGGGGGAAGTTGTAGGTCCGGATGCGCTCAGACCGATCGCCCGAGCCGACCTGGCTCTTTCGCGCGTCGGAGCGGGCCTTGTCCTTCTCCTGCCGCTGCAGGTCGTACAGGCGGATGCGCAGGTTCTTCATCGCCTTGTCGCGATTGACGTGCTGGGACTTCTCGGAACTGGTGACCACGATGCCGGTCGGCAGGTGGGTGATCCGCACGGCCGAGTCGGTCTTGTTGACGTGCTGGCCGCCCGCGCCGGACGAGCGATAGGTGTCGATCCGGATGTCCTGGTCGCGAATGTCGATCTCCACGTCCTCGACCTCCGGCAGCACGGCGACCGTGGCGGCGGAGGTGTGAATGCGCCCGCCCGCCTCGGTCACAGGCACGCGCTGGACGCGGTGGACGCCGCTTTCGAACTTCAGCCGGCCGAACACGCCCTCGCCGGTCACGGTGGCGATGATCTCCTTGTAGCCCCCGGCCTCGCCCTCGGTGGCGCTGTCGATCTCCACGCGCCAGCCCCGGCCTTGCGCGTAACGCGAGTACATGCGGAACAGGTCGCCGGCGAACAGGGCCGCCTCGTCGCCGCCGGTTCCGGCGCGCACCTCGAGGACGGCCGAGGCGTTCTCGTCGGCGTCGCGCGGCGCCAGCAGAAGCGCGACCTCGCGCTCCAGAAGCGGCAGCCGCGCGTTAAGCGCCCCCAGCTCCTCCTCGGCCATGGCGGCCATCTCGGGGTCGGCCCGCATGACCTCCAGGTCCGCCGCCTCGGCGCGCGCGCGGGCCAGCGTCTGGACAGCGTCGGCGACGGGCTTGAGTTCGGCGTGCTCCCGCGACAGGCGCACGATCTCGGCGCCGTCGCTCGCGGCGCCCATGCGCGCCTCGACCTCGTGGAAACGGTCGAGCACCTGGTCGAGACGGGCCTGGGGCAGATGCAAGGGAAACCTCGGCTTCTGGGAGGGGCCGTGCTTAGCGCGTCCGGCCTCGGGATGTCGACCGGCCGCGATCAAGAGCGGCGCCGGCATTGTGATCCCCGATAACGATGGCGTCAGCCCGGTTCCGTCGAACACGGCGACGGTTTAGCTGGACGGCGCGCCGAGCCAGGAGGAAGCATGTCCGATCGTCCATCCCGACCGATCCCGATCGACGTGGAGCGTCTGTGCCGTCTGTATGACGACCGCCTGGCCAGGGCCGGGGGGACGCTGGCGGAGGCCGACGCCCAGGAACTGAGAGCCATGGCGGGAATCTACGACCTGGACACGGACCGGCCGCCGGCCGAGGTGTGGCGCGACCTTCGCGCCGTCATCACGCGGGAAGCGCCCCTTGCCGGCGATAGTCCCGAAGCGGGCGATCCGCTGACGCTGATGGTGGTGGAGGACGACGCGGAGGCGGCCGCGGCCCTGACCGAATTGCTGACCGAGGCCGGCCATCGCGTCGTCGGCCCGTTCCACAATGCGGCGGCGGCCGAGGCGGCGGCGGCGCTGCATCCGATCGACGCGGCGCTGCTGGACATCAACCTGTCCGACGAGAACGAGGCCTCGGGTGTCGGCCTGGCCCGCAATCTTTCCCGGCGCTGGGACACGCGCATCCTCTTCCTGTCGGGCGACGTCAAGGCGGCGGCCGGCGCCGCCGACCTGGCTGAGCGCCTGCTGCTGAAACCCTATACCGGCGCGGAGGTCCTCCGCGCGGTGGCCGACCTGGCCCGGGCCTAGGACCGTTCGACATTCCCTCGGCTTGCCTTGGGGCTGAACGAAGAAGGCCCCGGATCGGGCGCGGCGCGTCGATTGGTTCGGCGCCGACGTTCCTGGACGGTTATTCCGCGGCCTCCAGGCCGGCGCGGGCGGCGTCCAGTTCGGCCGCCTTGCGTTCGACCATCTCCACAATGTGGTCGATCATGCCGTCATTGGCCTGTTTGTGGGCGATCTTGCCGTTCAGATAGACCATGCCCGCGCCCTTGCCGCCGCCGGTGAAGCCGATGTCGGTATAGAGGGCCTCGCCCGGCCCGTTCACCACGCAGCCGATGATCGACAGGCTCATCGGCGTGGCGATGTGGGCCAGCTTCTCCTCCAGCAGGGCCACGGTCCCGATGACGTCGAATCCCTGGCGGGCGCAGGACGGGCAGGCGATGATGTTGACCCCCCGGTGGCGCAGCCCCAGCGACTTCAGGATGTCGAAGCCGACCTTGATCTCCTCCACGGGATCGGCCGCCAGGGACACGCGGATGGTGTCGCCGACGCCGGCCCACAGCAGATTGCCCATGGCGATGGAGGACTTGATCGTGCCCGTGCGCAGCGGCCCCGCCTCGGTCACCCCCACGTGCAGCGGGCAGTCGATGGCCTCGGCCAGCTGGTGATAGGCGGCGACGGTCAGGAAGGGGTCGGACGCCTTCACCGAGATCTTGAACTCATGGAAGTCGTGGTCTTGCAGGATGCGGGCGTGGTTCAGCGCGCTCTCGACCATGGCGTCGGGGCAGGGCTCGCCGTATTTTTCCAGCAACTCCTTCTCCAGGCTGCCGGCGTTGACGCCGATGCGCATCGAGCAGCCGTGGTCCTTGGCCGCCTGGACGACCTCCCGGACCCGGGCGGAGCTGCCGATGTTGCCCGGATTGATGCGCAGGCAGGCCGCGCCCGCCTCGGCCGCCTCGATCCCCCGGCGATAGTGGAAGTGGATGTCGGCGACCAGGGGAACGCGGACCGCCCGGGCGATGGTCCGGAACGCCGCCGTCGAGTCCTCGTCGGGACAGGACACGCGCACGATGTCGGCGCCGGCCTCCTCCAGCGCGCGGATCTGGTCGATGGTCGCCCCGGCGTCGGCCGTGGGGGTGTTGGTCATCGACTGGACGCTGATCGGCGCGTCACCGCCGACCAGGACCGAGCCCACGCGGATCTGGCGGCTCTTGCGGCGCTCGATATGGCGCCAGGGTCGGACGTGCGTATGGTCGCTCATGCGGCCATCATATAGGCCCTTGATGACGGCGGGACCACGGCGAAGCGGTCAGCGGTCGAGGATCGCCGGCGTCAGGATCGGTTCGCTCGGGCTCGCAGCCGGCGACTGCGACACGGCGGGGCTCGCCGCCTGGGCCGCGCGGGCCTGAGCCTGGGCCGCCATCTGGCGCGCCGTCTGCCCGGCGCGCGCGTTCAGCTGCTGCAGCGGCGTGACCACCGCCGGCAGCACGCCGCCATGCTCGCCGTTGAAATAGACGTCGAAGGCGTTGGGATCCGACACGTCGACGACGGCGGAAACGCCCATGGGCGCGCGCCAGGCTTCGCCCTGCGCCATCTGACGGGCGAACAGGACCTGGCCGTCGCCGACGCGGACCACCAGGGCGCCGGGCTTCTTGGCCTGGATCACCACCTGGGACGCCGTCGCTGGCGCGCCATAGACGGCCCCGCGCGGATTGAAGGCCTTCTGCACCGGCGTCTGGTCCGCCGCCTGCAGCGCCGCCACCGCCTCGGCGTCGTTCGGGTCGACCCCCGCCAGCTCGGCCTCGAGGCCCCGGGTGACATAGAGGGCGGGCACCGTCTGGTCGGGCGGGGCTGCGCGGGGCGTCCCCAAATCCATGGCCTGGCCCGGCACCTCGCCCAGTCGCCAGCTTTCAGGTGTCTCGGCGATGTCGGACGGATGCGGCGCGCGCATCAGGCTGACGCGCTGGAAGACGTTCCAGCCGACGATGGCCAGGGCGACCAGCGCCACGCCGGCGATGATGCGCGGCGAATTGCGCTTCACCTCCTCGAAGGCGACGCCGACCGGCGGCTTCAGCGGGGTGGAGGTGTCCGGGCTCTCGCGCTTGAAGCGTTCGACCGCCAGCTGCTCGTCCAGGCCCAGGGCGGCGGCGTAGCCCCGCACATAGCCGATGGCGAAGACGCGCGACGGCAGCGACGACCAGTCGTTCTGCTCCAGGGCGGTCAGGAAGCGGGAATGGACCTTGGTTTCGGCGGACAGTTCGGCCAGCGACTTGCCCGACAGGTCGCGCGCCCGGCGCAGGCCGTCGCCCAGAGTCGCGGCCTCGGTGATGGAGGGCGCGGGGTCCTTCCAATCCGGATGGGCCTTGAACTCATCGGGGATGTTCCCCGCATCCAGCGCCATGACGCCTGACCCCACACTCGGAACGACGCTTCCTCGTCCCGTACTCACACAGGACCCGACCGATACCATGTCATCGTGACGGGTCTCGCCTCGCCCCCGAGGCTCCCCAAAAGCGTCCTGTGGATAACCCATTCTCGTCGCCCCTTCAACGCCGTTTCCCGAATCGGGACGCGGACGCCGGTTCTCAGACGGCGACGTTCAACTTGCGGGCCAGGGATTCGATCTCGTTGCGGACCGAGCCGGTCGACAGGTTCAGCAGGTTGGCCATGCCGCGACGCGCGGCGGCCAGGTCGGTCGACAGGATCATCCGCTTGACCGGCCCCACGCCTCCGGCCGGGGCCGACAGGCGCGTGAAGCCCAGGGTGATCAGGGCGAAGGCCTCCAGCGGCCGGCCGGCCAATTCGCCGCAGATGGAGACCGGGGTGCCGGTGTCGGCGCAGGCGGTCTGGATCGTCTGAAGCGCACGCAGGGTCGGAGGCGACAGGGGGTCGTAGCGATCCGACACGGCCGGATTGGTGCGGTCGGCGGCGTACATGTACTGGAACAGGTCGTTGGTGCCGATCGAGACGAAGTCGGTCAGCGGCAGCAGGGCGTCCAGATGCCACAGCACCGACGGGCATTCTATCATGGCCCCCACCCGCAGCAGGGCGGGCAGCGCCCGGCCGCGACGGCGCGCCCAGGCGCACTCCACGTCCACCAGTTCGCGCGCGGCGCGGAATTCGTCGACCGTGGCGATCATCGGGAACATAACGCGCAGCTCGCGTCCGGCGGCGGCGGTCAGAAGGGCGCGCAGCTGCATTCGCAGCAGGGCCGGCCGGTCCAGGCCCAGGCGGATGGCGCGCCGGCCCAGCGCCGGGTTCTCCTCCCGCTCCGCCTCCAGGTAGGGCAGGACCTTGTCGCCGCCGATGTCCAGGGTGCGGAAGGTCACCGGCCGGTCGCCGGCCGCGTCCAGCACCAGGCGATACAGGGCGGTCTGGGCGTCCAGGCGCGGCAGTTCGTCGGACACCATGAACTGGAACTCGGTGCGGAACAGGCCGATGCCCTCCGCCCCCGTCTCGGTCAGGTTCTCCAGGTCCACCGCCAGGCCTGCGTTGGTCAGCAGCATGATGCGCTGGCCGTCCACGGTGACGGCCGGGGTGTCGCGCAATTGGGCGAACTCGGCCTGGCGCTGTTCGCGCACGGCCATGCGCGACTTGACCGCCTCCAGCATGTCGGGACGCGGGCGCAGATAGGCCTCGCCCGTCTCCCCGTCGGCGATGACCAGGTCGCCCTCGGACAGCCGGTCGCGCAGGCCCATCAGCCGGCCGACGCAGGGAATCTGCAGCGCTCGGGCGACGATGGCGGCGTGGCTTGCGGCCGACCCCTCTTCCAGCAGCAGGCCCTTCAGCTTGGCGCGCGGATATTCCAGCAGGTCCGCCGGGCCCAGGTTGCGCGCGACCAGGATGGCGTCGTCGGGCAGGTCGCGCTCGCCCGGCTTGTCGCCCGCCAAGACGCGCAGCAGCCGGTTGGCCAGGTCCTCGAAGTCGTGCAGTCGCTCGCGGATATAGGGGTCGCGCGCCTGGGCGAAGCGGGCGCGGTGCTCGTTGCGGACCCGGTCCACCGCCGCCTCGGCGGTCAGGCCGTTGCGCACCGCCTCTTCCAGCGACCGGTTCCAGCCCCGGTCGTCGGCGAACATGCGGTAGGTCTCCAGGACCTCGAACGAGGCCCCGCCCAGGCCGCCCTGCCCGCCGTCCAGCATGGCGTCCAGACCGGACTTGAGGCTGGACAGCGCCAGCTTCAGCCGCGCCTCCTCCATCGCCGGGTCGTCGCTGAGCAGCTTTTCGGGCGCCAGTGGCGCCTCGTGCAGCACCACCTGGCCGAACGCCAGGCCCTCGGCGAACTTCTGGCCCTTCAGCCGTTCGGGGCGGTGCGGCGCCAGTTCGACGTCGCGAAGCTCCTCTTCCGCCAGCAGCTCGCCCGAAGCGACCGTCTCGGCCAGGACCATGGCGATGGTCTGGATGTCCTCGACTTCCTCCTCGTCGTAGCGCCGCTCGGTCCGATTCTGGACGACCAGCACCCCGATGGCCCGGCCGCCGCGCAGCAGCGGCGCGCCCAGAAAGGCGTGGTAGGGATCCTCGCCCGTCTCAGGCCGGTAGGAGAAGCTGGGGTGGCTGGGCGCGTCCGACAGGCTGATCGGCTGGGCCAGGCGCGCCACCTCGCCGACCAGGCCCTCCCCGGCGCGCAGGCGGGTGTTGTGCACCGCCTCGGGGTTCAGGCCCTCGGTGGCGAACAGCTCCAGCTCGCCCGAAGCGCGGCGCAGATAGATGGAGCAGACCTCGGCGACCATCGACCGCGCGATGATCCGCACCACCATGTTCAGGCGGTCCTGGGCCGGCGCGGCGCCCGCCCCCAGAGCCTCGCGGATCTGGCGGAGGAGGTTCCTCGGTCCCCTGGTCATCGCGCCTGCCGGCATCATGGCTCCCGCGCCTCGGCGCAATCGCGCCCGCTCAACTCATCTATACCGCTTCCAGCCCGTAAGCCGAATGCAGGGCGCGCACGGCCAGTTCGGCGTAGGCGGCGTCGATCAGCACGCTGATCTTGATCTCGGAGGTCGAGATGGCCTGGAACTTCACGCCCTTGTCGGCCAGGGCGCGGAACATCTGCTGGGCCACGCCCGCGTGGCTGCGCATGCCGACGCCGATGACCGAGACCTTGGCCACGTCCTCGTCGACGCGGATCTCCTCGAACGGCAGCTGGTCCTGCGCCGCCTTCATGATCTCGGCGGCGCGGGCGGCGTCGCGGCGGCCCGTGGTGAAGGTCAGGTTGACCGTGCCGGCCGTGCGCGACTGGCTCTGCACGATCATGTCGACATTGACGCTGGCCTCGGCCAGGCGGGTGAAGACGTCGGCGGGGGCGTCCACGCGGTCGGACAGGCCCAGCAGGGTGATGCGGGCCTCGTCGCGGCTCATGGTCACGCCGGACACGATGCGCTTTTCCACGATCTCCTCCTCGTCGCAGATCAGGGTGCCGCCCTTGTCGGGCAGGCTTCCGGTTTCGTCAGGTTCGATGAAGCTGGACAACACCCGCACCGGCACCCGCTTGGCCATGGCCAACTCGACCGACCGGGTCTGCAGCACCTTGGCGCCCAGGGACGCCATTTCCAGCATCTCCTCGTAGGAGACCTTGTTCAGGCGGCGCGCCCGGCTCTCGATGCGCGGGTCGGTGGTGTAGACGCCGTCCACGTCGGTGTAGATGTCGCAGGGCGCGCCCAGGGCCGCCGCCACGGCGACCGCCGAGGTGTCCGATCCGCCCCGGCCCAGGGTGGTGATCTTTCCTTCGGCGGTGATGCCCTGGAAGCCGGGAATGACGGCGATCTGCCCGCCGTCCACCGCCGCGCCCAGCCGCTCGCCCGGAATGTCGACGATGCGCGCCCGGGCGTGGGCGTCGTCGGTCAGGATCGGCACCTGCCAGCCCATCCACGACCGGGCGTCGAACCCCATGTTCCTGAGCGTCATGGCCAGCAGGCCCGAGGTGACCTGTTCGCCCGAGGACACCACCACGTCATATTCGTCGTCCGACAGCGGCAGGCCGGCGGCGGCGGCGCCCGCGCCGTCGGTCCAGGCGACCAGTTCGTTGGTCTTGCCCGCCATCGCCGAGACCACCACCGCGATCCGCTTTCCCGTCGTCGCCTCGGCGGCGATGATGCGGGCGGCGCGGCGGATGCGCTCGAGGTCGCCCATCGAGGTGCCGCCGAACTTCATCACCAGCCGCGTCGTGTCCGATCGCGAAGAATCCGGCCGCGTCATCGTGGCGTTTCGCCCCCAGCTTGCGTGGATCGGCCGGAGGGTCCATCCCTCGGCCATGACCGCTTCTAACGATACGGCCGCGCCGCGCATACCCCGCGAGGGGCAGGGTTTTTCGCAAAATTCGCCCGAAGCGGCGTTCGGCGCATCGATCGACCCCGCCGACGTCGCCCGCTTCTCCGCCCAGGCCGCCGAATGGTGGGACGCGCACGGTCCGTTCGCACCTCTGCATCGGTTCAATCCGGCGCGGCTGAGGCTGATCCGCGAACAGCTCTGCACCCGCCTTGGCCGCGACGAAAAGGCGCTGCGCCCGTTCGAGGGCCTGACCCTGCTGGACGTCGGCTGCGGCGGCGGCCTGATCGCCGAGCCGATGCGCCGCATGGGCTTTCAGGTCACCGCCGTCGACGCCTCGGTCGAGAACATCGGCACCGCCCGCGCCCACGCCGACATGGTGGGTCTGGACATCGCCTACCGCCCCGCCACGGTCGAGCAGATCGAGGCGGAGGGCGCCGGGCCCTTCGATGTCGTCCTGACCATGGAGGTGATCGAGCATGTCGCCGATCCGGAAGCCTTCGTGCGCGCCTGCGCGCGGCTGGTGAAGCCGGGCGGCGTGATGATGGTCGCCACCCTGAACCGCACCCTGAAGTCGCTGGCCCTGGGCAAGGTGGCGGCGGAATACGTGCTGCGCTGGGTGCCCGCCGGCACCCACGACTGGCGCCAGTTCCTCAAGCCCGACGAGATCCGCGCCATGCTGGCCGACGAGCCGGTGACGGTCGAAGGCCCCTACGGCCTGGCCTACGACCCGCTGAACGACCGCTGGCGCCAGACCCTCGACGCCGACATCAACTACATGATGGTCGCGACCCGCCGGCCATGACTGGGGTGATCGTCACCGGCGGTCCCGGCTCGGGCAAGACCAGCCTGGTCGAGGCCCTGGCCGACGCCGGCCTGGCCACGGAGCCGGAAGCCGGCCGCGCGGTGATCCGCCGCCAGCAGGCCATCGACGGCCAGGCCCTGCCGTGGCGCGACCGCGCCCTGTTCGCCGAACTGATGCTAGACCGCGACATCGAGGCGCACGCCCGCAGCGCGGCAAGCGCCGAACCCGTCGTCCACGACCGCGGCGCGCCCGACGCGGTCGGCTATCTGATCCTGTGCGGCCTATCGGTCCCGCCGCATTTCGACCGGGCGGCGCGGGCGCTCCGCTATGCGCCCTTCGTCTTCATCGCCCCGGTCTGGCCGGAGATCTTCGGCCCCGACGCCGAACGCCGTCAGGACCTGGACGAGGCCCGACGCACCCACGCCGCCATGGCCGAGGTCTATCCGCGATACGGCTACGAACTGATCGAACTGCCCAAGGCGCCGGTCGCGGCGCGCGTCGCTTTCGTGCGCGAGAGACTGGGCCTGCGCTGACGACGGCGGCTATAGCCGCCGGACCATGTAGCGCGCCTCGCCGCCATAGCTGGCCAGCTTGCCGGCCATGCCCGGCGGATCGCGCGCCTCGAAGCCGTGGCGCGTCCAGAAGGCGGCCGCGTCGTTGACGGCGACCAGGGCGACGGCGGGCCAGCCGTCTCCGGCCGCCTGGGCCGCCAGGCGTTCGACGATCGCGCCGGCCGCTCCGCCGCCCCGCGCCCGGGGATGCAGGGCCAGATCGTGCAGATAGACGACCGAGGCGTCCGCCGGCAGGCCCTCGATCAGGCTGTTCAGCGCGGGAGCGGCGTCCGCGCGCCAGGGATAGGCGATCAGATATCCTTTCGCCGGGCCGCCGTCCGCCAGGACGAAGCAGCCTCGCGGATAGAGCGCCAGCCGGTTCTCGAAACAGGCGCGGTCCTCGGGGTGGTTCGGGAAGGACAGGCGCGCGACCTCGACTACGGCGTCGATGTCGTCCGGCCGCATGGGCCGCCAGTCCAGGCCGGGCGTGTCCGGACCCGTCGCGTTCAGGCCGGACAGCGCGCGTTCAGATCCGCCTTCCGGAATCGCCATTCGACCGTCCTCGTCTCCCCTGCGATCTCGCCCTCGATCCGGGCGTTCAGGGCGTCGCCGTCCCTTTCATAGAGGATGCGCTTGGGGAAGTCGTCATCGGCCGCCTGTTCGAAGACCACGCGGCCCGGGGCTGAGGCGACGACCAGGAAGACGGTCGCGGGCGCGCCGTCGGGCTGGGCGAAATAGGCCAGGGGCGCGTCGGAGGCGGGGCCCGAGGCGGCGATGCGCGACTGCTCGAAGCCGACCCGGTCGCCGCGCACGGTCACCGTCATGCCCGTCATCAGGCCCAGGCGCGGGTCGGTCCAGACCTCGGAAACCTCGCGACCCGGGTCGCACGCCAGCCAGTAGCCGGCCATCCAGTCCAGGTTCGGACGCAGGTCCGCCTGCAGGGCGGCGGTCATCATCAGGGCGGTCAGCATCGTCGGTCTCCCTCCATCTCGACGGCGACGCTAGGCCGCCGGGGCGGGCTCCGGCTTGTAGGTTTGCGACGCGATGGCGCGGGCCAGGGCGTGCTGTTCGCGCGCCCATTCGGTGGCGGTGCAGCCCAGGAAGCGGCGGAAGTCGCGCGCCATCTGCGGCTGGTCGAAATAGCCGGCCTCCAGCCCCGCGGCCAGCCAGCCCTGCGCCTGCGCGGGATCGGCCGCGTGGTCGAACACTCGCCGGAAACGGAAGGTGGAGCGTAGCAGGCGGGGCGGGACGCCCACGCGATCGGCGAAGCGGCGCTGCAACGCGCGCCGTTCGGCCGGCGTCCGCCGCGGAGGCGGCGCATCCGAGGCGGCGGCCTCGACCTCGGCGCGCACCAGGGGGTCGATGCGCCAGTCCCCGGCGTCCCTCTGGGCCTCCAGCCAGGCGACGAACCGCTCGACCTGCACGACCGGCTGGCTGGCCGGCGCGCGGAATCCCGCCAGGCGGGCGGTCATGTCCAGCCGCCGGTCCGTGGCCTCGGTCAGCGGCCGGCCCAGCCAGTCGCGCGCGCCGTCCGGCTCGAAACGGACGGCGACCAGCTCGGTCGCGCCCGTGGGCCTCAACGCCATCGGCCGGGTCATCTGGCCGGCGAAGATCGCGGGCGGCTGCAGGCGCCAGCCGCCCGTCCCGTCCTGCTCCTCATAGGGAGAGCCGATGTCGAAGATCAGCTCCGGGCAGCCGTCCGGGGCGATGCGCTGGACCACCGATGTCGGCCGCGGCGCGGCGTAGGTCCAGACCGTGCGGACGAAGGGGCGCAGCGCGGCCGGCGGCGCGAACTCCTCGTACCGCTCCTCCTCGGCCATGGTCAGTTGGCCCTGGACTTGTCGGGCGGCGGGCCCGGCAGCGGGGCGACCGGCACCCCGTCCTCCTTCAGCTTGCGGACCTCGGCGGGGGTCGCCTCGCCATAGATCTCGCGCTTTTCGGACCGGCCCTCGTGGATGTCGCGGGCCTCGCGGGCGAAGGCGTCGCCGACATAGTCGAAGTTGGCCTCGACATGGGCGCGGACCTCGCGGGCCGCGTCCATCATCATCGCCTGCATCTTCTGCATGGCCTCGGGGGCCGGCGCGGCCCGCTTCGTCCCGCCGACGGCCGGGGCCATGACCGCCTTCTCGACCGAACGGGAGCCGCAGAAGGGACATTCCACCAGGCCGCGCGACGCCTGGTCGTCATAGTCGACGGAGGAGCCGAACCAGGCCTCGAAGCCATGGCCTTGATCGCAGTTGAGGGCGTAGCGGATCATCGGGCGGGCGCGAAATCGCGATCGTGGGTCAGGGACGGTATGGCCGCTCGGGCCTTGGCGACCGCCTCCATGTCCAGCTTCGCGGGAAGAACGCAAGGGGCGTCGTGATCGGCGCGGGCGACGATCTCGCCCCAGGGGGCGACGACGGTCGACCGGCCCCAGGTCCGACGGCCGTCCTCGTGCAGCCCGCCCTGGGCCGGGGCCAGGACGAAGGCGCCCGTCTCGATGGCGCGGGCGCGCAGCAGCGTCTCCCAGTGCGCCTCGCCCGTCGGGGCGGTGAAGGCGGCGGGGACGGCGATCATCGCGGCCCCGGCCTGGGCCAGCTGGCGATACAGATGGGGAAAGCGGATATCGTAGCAGATGGTCAGGCCCAGCCGGCCCCAGGGGGTGTCGGCGGCGACGGCGGCGTCGCCCGGCCGCACCGTGGCGCTCTCGCGGTACCGCTCGCCGTTCGGCAGGTCGACATCGAAGACATGCAGCTTGTCGTAACGGGCGGCGATTCCGCCCCGGTCGTCGATCAGCAGGGACCGGTTGGCCGCCCGGTCGTCGCCTTCGCGACCCGAGCGCACAAGGGCCGAGCCGATCAGCAGCCAGATCCCCAGTTCCGCCGCCAGCCGGCGCAAGCCCAGGACGGCGACATCCTCGTCCTCGCCGGCCAGGGCCGCCTCGCGGCGGTCGCGGCGTTGCTCCAGCCGATTGGTCCCCTCGGGCGTCAGGACGAATTTCGCCCCGCCCGCCGCCGCCTCGCGGATCAGCGGCGCGACATGGTCCAGCCCGCCCTCGGCCGTCGCCGGCGTGCGGGTCTGGATCAGGGCGATGTCCAGGGCGCCGCCCACGCCTCAGGCCGCCAGCAGCGGGTCCAGCCGGCCCTCGCGGTCCAGGGCGTGGATGTCGTCGGAGCCCCCGACGTGCCGTCCGTCGATGAAGATCTGCGGAAAGGTCATCCGTCCGCCGGAACGTTCGACCATCTCGGCCTTCTTCGCCGGGTCGTTGGAGGCGACGATCTCGGTATAGGTCGCGCCCTTCTTCTTCAGCAGCGCCAGGGCGCTGAAGCAGTAGGGGCATCCGGGCTTGGTGTAGATGACGACGTCGGCCAAATCAGGTCTCCAGGTCAGAAGGACGCGCGGGACGAACGCCGCGCGCCGGTATTTGGGCGCCCTAAGACGGCGAGCATTAGGGCTTACATAATGACTTCACGGGCGTTTCGCACCCGTGCGATCACGGCCAGGTCGACCGTCCGCGCGCCGGCGTCGAGCAGGGCGCGGGCGCAGGCCTCTCCGGTCGCGCCGGTGGTCAACACGTCGTCGACCAGAAGGATGCGCCGACCCTTGATCCGGCGCCGTCCCGCCTCGGTCACGGCGAAGACCTTTCGCACGTTCAGCCGGCGCCCGCGCCGGCTCTTGCCGCCCTGGCTTTCGGTGTGGGCCCGGCGGACCAGGGCGTCCGGAACGTAGTCGAGCCGTGCGGCGCGGGCCAGCGGCCGGGCGATCTCGGCCGCCTGGTTGAACCGGCGCGACAGCAGGCGGAAGGGATGCAGCGGCACGGGCGCGACCGCGTCCGCCTCGGCCAGCAGCTCTGCGGCGGCCCGGCCGATCCAGCGGGCGAACAGCGGCGCGAACTGCTGCTGGTCGCCGTGCTTGTAGCGCAGGATCAGGCCGCGCGAGGCCTCGTCATAGACGCAGGCGGCGCGGGCGCGGGCGAAGACATGGGGCCGGGTCAGGCAGGCGGCGCATCGCTCCGAGGCGAAGTCGCCGCCGTCGAATTCGAAGGCCGCGCCGCAGCCGTCGCACACCGGCGCCTCCAGGAAGACGATGCGGCTCCAGGCGTCGGGCGTCAGGCCGGCCGCCGCCGCGGCCTCGCGGCTGTCATGCGCCATGGGCGGCAGGATCAGGTCGGCCGCGCCGCGCCCCAGGTCCAGGCCGAGGCCGCGAAGTCGCCGCGCCGCCCCTTTCCAGGTCGCGCGCCAGACCCCATCCTGTGCGTCCATGACCGCCCCCTCCTCTTCCGGCCCGCCCCAGATCTTCGACGCCCGCCGCCGCGCCGCCCGCCTGGCGCGCTCGGCCCGCCGTTTCCGGGACGCGGACTTCCTGCACGTCCGGGCGGCCGAGAACGCGGCCGGCAGCCTGGAGGCCATCCTGCGCGACTTTCCCGTCGCGGTCGACCTGTCGGCGCATTCCGGCTCGTTCGCCCGGGCCGCAACGGCCAGCGACGCGGCCGCGCGGATCGGCCCGGTGCGGACCCCGACCTCGATCGCCGAGCGCGCCGCGCCGGGCGCGGCGGCCCTGCCGCTGGAGGACGGCTCGACCGACCTGATCGTCTCGCTGCTCAGCCTGCACTGGGCCAACGACCTGCCGGGCGCCCTGGCCCAGATCCGGCGGGCGTTGAAGCCGGACGGCCTGTTCATCGGTTCTCTGTTCGGCGCCGGCACGCTGAAGGAGTTGCGCGGCGTGCTGACCGAGGCGGAACTGGCCGAACGCGGCGGCGCCCAGGCCCGGGTCTCGCCCTTCGCGGACGGTTTCGATGGGGCGGGCCTGTTGCAGCGGGCGGGGTTCGCCCTGCCGGTGACGGATGTCGACCGCTTCACCGTGCGCTACCCCGACCTGTTCGCCCTGGTCCGGGACCTGCGCGCCATGGGCGAGACGAACGGCCTGGCCGGCCAGGTCCGGCCGCTGAGCCGCGCCGTGGTCGCCCGCGCCGCCGCCCTCTACGCCGAACGCCACGGCGAAGCCGACGGCCGCCTGCCGGCGACCTTCGAGATCATCCACCTGGCTGGCTGGCGGCCGCACGAAAGCCAGCAGAAGCCGCTGCCGCGCGGTTCGGCCAAGATGCGGTTGGCGGACGCGCTCGGGGTGAAGGAGCGGACCGGCGAGGAGGACTAGGCCAGCGCCTCGGCGATGCGCTGCATGATGCGGGCGTATAGGCTGTCGGCCGATCCGGCGAAGGCGTAGAGGGCGGTGGTGATCGCCAGGAAGATCAGGGCGGCGATCAGCCCGTATTCGATCGCCGTGGCGCCGCCCTCGTCGCGCAGGAACCGGCCGATGATGCGTCTCATGCCGGCCTCCCTGGTCGGCGGTGGGTCAGAGCAGGTCGCGCAGCCAGGCGACCAGCGGCTCGTCGGCGGGCGGCATGGGATAGTCCGACAGCCGGTTCGGCTTCACCCAGGCCAGGCTGGCGTGCTCGCGCGCGGCGACCACGCCGGACCAGCGCCGGCACAGGTACAGTGGCATCAACAGGTGAAAGGAATCGTAAGCGTGGCTGGCGAAGACGAACGGCGCCAGGCAGCTCTCGCTGACCTCTATGCCCAATTCCTCGCGCAGTTCGCGGATCAGCGCCTGCTCGGGCCGCTCGCCGGGCTCGACCTTGCCGCCGGGGAATTCCCACAGGCCCGCCAGCGCCTTGCCCTCGGGCCGCTTGGCGATCAGCACGCGGCCGTCCACGTCGATCAGGGCGACGGCGACGACCAGGACGGTGGGGAGCGACGCCTGGCTCACCCCGCCTTCCGCCGCCATTGGCTGGAGCGCTCATCCAGGTCCAGGGCGCGGGCCACGGCCACCAGCACGGACCCCTGGTCCGCCCGCCGACGCTCCACGACCACTTCGTCTCCAGGCGCGAAGGCCCATTGCTCGTCCTCGGGCGCCGGATCGCCGGACAGGCGGAACACGTGCTCGCTGATGGGATGGGCCTTCACCGGCCGCCAGACATCGACCGCCTCATCGAGGATGCGGACATGGACCTCCGTCCAGTCAGTAGATGAAACCGTCGCCGCCGACATGGATCACTTCTCCCGACGTATCGTCGATCACCACCGAACGACCCGTCACAGGGTGAACATAGCGCGTTGCCGACCCGCCTGTCTCCCGATTTGCCGCAGGGAAGCTCCGGCCGCTCCTTCGCGCCTCATCGATCAGAATGGCGGTCCAGCCTCGCTTCGCCATCTGTCGCAACAGCTTTTCGGGCGGCTTGACCATTAGCTGCGATAGTCGCCGTTGATCTCGATGTAGCCCTTGGTCAGGTCGCAGGTCCAGACGGTCGCCGAAGCGCGGCCCGAGCCGACGTCGACGGTGATGTCGATCTCCGGATTCTTCATGTAGGCGCTCATCTTCGCCTCGTCATAGGTCGGGGACGGGGCGCCGTCGACGGCGGCCTGGTGCGGGCCGAAGCGGATGGCCAGGCGGTCGCGGTCCACCGGTTCCTCGGTCTTGCCGACGGCCATGACGACGCGGCCCCAGTTGGCGTCCTCCCCGGCGATGGCGGTCTTGACCAGGGGGCTGTCGGCGATCGACTTGGCCAGCTTGCGCGCCGAGGCCGGGCTGGCGGCGCCATCCACCGTCACCTTGACGAATTTGGTGGCGCCCTCGCCGTCGCGCACCAGCTGGTGGGCCAGGTCGAGCATCACCTTGTCCAGCGCCGCCGAGAACCCCTTCAGCCGTCGGTCGCCCACCCGGCCGATCCGCGGCGCGCCGCTGGTCCCGGTGGCGAACAGCAGGCAGGTGTCGTTGGTCGAGGTGTCGCCGTCCACGGTGACGCTGTTGAAGGTGGTGCGCACGTGCAGGCCCAGCAGCGCCCGCAGGACGTTGGGATGGATGTCGGCGTCGGTGACGATGAAGGCCAGCATGGTGGCCATGTCCGGCGCGATCATGCCGGAGCCCTTGGCGATCCCGGCGACGCGGACCTTGCAGCCCTCGATCTCCGTCTCGGCGTAGGCGCCCTTCGGGAAGGTGTCGGTGGTCATGATGCCGCGACCGGCCCTGGCCCACTGGTCCGAGGGATGGACGTCGGCGTCCAGCCCGGCCTCGATCTCGGGCAGCCTGGCGACGATCTTCCGGTCGTCCAGCACCACGCCGATCACCCCGGTAGAGGCCAGCATGACGTCGCGCTGGCGGCAGCCGAAGCGCTTGGCGGCCTCCGAGGCGGTGCGTCGGGCGGCGTCGGCGCCGGCCTTGCCGGTGAAGGCGTTGGCGCAGCCGGCGTTGACCACCAGGGCGCGCACGTCCTTGCCGCCCTCGGCGCCGCCCAGGTGCTTCCGGCACCAGTCCACGGGCGCGGAGCCGACCTTGTGCCGGGTGAAGACGCCGGCGCAGCTGGTCCCCCGGACGAAGCGGAACACCACCAGGTCGTCGCGCTCATGCTTGTAGAAGCCGGCGCGCGCGGTCGCGATCTCGACCCCGCCGATGGGCGGGATGGCCGGGAAGGGCACGGCCAGGGGCGAGATCTTCAGGCCCGGCTTGCCGGCGGGGGGCGGAGGGGAGTCGACGCCGGGCGTGCGCGTGGCGCGCTTCAGCGCCGAGGCGAACGGATCCAGCGCCTTTTCGAAAGCCTGCTCGATCTTCTGGCCGGTCTTGGACGGGGTCTTGGGCATGTCAGGCGGCCGGGGCGGGAGAGGCGGGAGACGGGGCGGTCGGCGTCGGCTGGGCGGGCGGGGCCGAGGCGGGTTCCTCGGCGGAGACGCCGGTCTCGTTGGGCAAGAGGACATCGACCCTGGCCTTGCCGCGCAACTGTTCCAGCAACTGGCGCACGCCCTCATAGGTCAGGTAGCGCACGATCTGCGGCCGGGCCTGCTCCAGGGTCGGCGGATTCTCCTTGCGCCGGTCCTCGACCCGCAGCACGGCCCAGCCGCCCTCGGTCTGGAACGGGCCGACGGTCGCGCCGGCCGGCTTGTCGCGCAGGGCGTTGGCGTAGGCCAGCGGCATGACGTCCAGCGTCGAATAGCCCAGGTCCCCGCCGGAAAACCGCGTCGCCTCGTCGATCGACCGCTCCATGGCCACCGCCTCGAACCCGGCGCCCTGGCCCAGCATGCCGACGACGGCGTCGGCCTCGGGTTTGGTGCGCGACAGGATCAGGCGCACGCGGATCTCCTCCGACGTCTTCGCCAGCCTGAGCTGCTCATTATAGAGCGACTGCACCGCCTGTTCGGTGATCTTGCCGTTGACGACGCTCTCGACCAGCATGTCGCCAAGGATGCGCTCGCGCGTCGCCTCCAGCCGGCGCTGGGCCAGGGGCGAGGCGTCCAGCCGGCGGCGCTCGGCCTCGCGGGCCAGAAGCTTCTGGTCCACCACCTCGTCCAGCACCCGGCGGAACAGGTCGGAGGTGACGTCCAGCGGCTCGCCCTCGCCGATCAGGCCCTGGGCGATCGCCTCGCGCTTGACGTCCGAGGCCCAGATCGTCTGGTCCTGGACCCGAGCCACGGCCCGGTCGCCCGGCTCCGGCGGGCGATCCTCGCCGCCTCCGCGCGAACAGGCGGCGGCCGCGATCAGCGTCGACAGGGCCAGTACGGTCAGCAGCCGGAAGGGGGTCAAGGGGCGCGCTCCGTCGCTGGGGCCGCCAAGCCCTCGCGTTGACAGGGATAGGGCCGGTGCTTAAGTCCCGCCTGCGCCCAAGTCGAGGGGTTTTGATCGTCCGCGCGGCCCTTCGCGCCCGCCGTTTCCCGGCGACGGGGGCCGGCGTCGGTCCGGACCTCTCCCGCGGCGTCCGCATCGCCGCCCGACAGGGATCATCAGAGCCGCTCCTAAGACGCTCGACCGCTTATCCGGACCAGACATGCTCGGCATCGCCAAGAAGATTTTCGGCTCCTCCAACGACCGCAAGGTCAAGGGCTTCATGGACAGGGTCCAGAAGATCAACGCCCTGGAGAGCAAGTTCGCCGCCTTGTCCGACGACGAACTGCGGATGATGACCGACGCCTTCAAGGATCGCCTGGCGGCCGGCGAGACGCTGGACAAGATCCTGGTCGAAGCCTTCGCCGTGGTGCGCGAAGCCTCCAAGCGCACCCTGGGCCAGCGTCAGTACGACGTGCAGATGGGCGGCGGCATGATCCTGCACGAGGGCGGCATCGCCGAGATGCGGACCGGCGAGGGCAAGACCCTGGTCGCCGTGGCCCCCGTCTATCTGAACGCCCTGGCCGGCAAGGGCGTGCATGTCATCACCGTCAACGACTACCTGGCGCGGCGCGACGCCGAGCAGATGGGCCGCGTCTATCGCTTCCTAGGCCTGGAGGTGGGCGTCATCGTCAATGGCCTGTCGCAGGGCCAGCGCCAGCAGGCCTACGCCGCCGACGTCACCTACGGCACCAACAACGAGTTCGGCTTCGACTATCTGCGCGACAACCTGGTCTATGACCGGCGCGAGATGGTGCAGCGCCCGCACAACTTCGCCATCGTCGACGAGGTCGACTCCATCCTGATCGACGAGGCGCGCACGCCGCTGATCATCTCGGGCCCGACCGAGGACCGTTCGGACCTCTACAAGATCGTCGACGGCCTGGTGAAGCAACTCATCCAGGACAAGTCGACCTTCGATCTGGACGAAAAGCAGAAGCAGGCCCTGCTGACCGAGGAAGGCTCCGAGCGCATCGAGCAGGTGCTGGAGCAGGGCGGCCATCTCGCCCCCGACACGACCGGCCTTTACGACGCCGCCAACATCACTCTGGTCCACCACGTGAACCAGGCCCTGCGCGCCAACGTCCTGTATCACCGCGACAAGGACTACATCATCAAGGGCGGCGAGATCATCCTGATCGACGAGTTCACCGGCCGCATGATGCAGGGCCGGCGTCTGTCGGAAGGTCTGCATCAGGCCATCGAGGCCAAGGAAGACGTCAAGATCCAGCCCGAGAACCAGACCCTGGCCTCGGTCACCATCCAGAACTACTTCCGCCTTTACGAGAAGCTGTCGGGCATGACCGGCACCGCCGCGACCGAGGCGCAGGAGTTCCACGACATCTACAAGATGGACGTGCTGGAGGTGCCGACCCACCGGCCGATCCAGCGCAAGGACTATGACGACGAGGTCTATCGGACCCATGCCGAGAAGATCCAGGCCATCTGCCGCCAGATCGCGGAATGCCACATGGCCGGACAGCCGATCCTGGTCGGCACGGTGTCGATCGAACGCTCCGAGCAGCTGTCGGACGCCCTGCGCGACTACGTCCACAAGGTCGAGGTCTCGCGCGCTCTGAAGCCGGAGTACGCGGGCAAGGCCAAGGAGGCCGAAAAGGTCGGCGACGCCGCCTACGACATCCAGTACGAGGTCAAGCTGCGCGGCGTGCCGCACAATGTCCTGAACGCGCGCCAGCACGAGCAGGAAGCCTATATCGTCGCCGACGCTGGCCTGCCCGGCGCGGTGACCATCGCCACCAACATGGCCGGCCGGGGCACCGACATCCAGCTCGGGGGCAACCTCGAGATGCGGATGCAGAAGTGGCTGCTCGACCAGCGCAACATGGCCGTGGAGGTGACGCCCGAGGCCGAGCAGGCTCAGCTCGACGCCTTCAAGGCCGAGATCGCCGTGGCCAAGGAGCAGGCGCTGGCCGCCGGCGGCCTGTTCGTCCTGGGCACCGAGCGCCATGAGAGCCGCCGCATCGACAACCAGCTGCGCGGCCGCACCGGCCGCCAGGGCGACCCCGGCGTGTCGAAATTCTATCTGTCGTGCGAGGACGACCTGCTGCGCATCTTCGCCGGCGATCGCCTCGATTCGATCATGCGCAGCTTCGGCGTGGCCGAGGGCGAGGCCATCACCCACCCCTGGCTGAACCGCGCCATCGAGACGGCCCAGAAGCGCGTCGAAGCCCGCAACTACGACATCCGCAAGAACCTGCTGAAGTACGACGACGTCGTGAACGACCAGCGCAAGGCCATCTTCGAGCAGCGCCAGGAGTTCATGGATTCGACGGACCTGTCGGAGCTGATCGCCGACTTCCGCAACGACGTGATCCGCGATCACGTCGAACGCTTCATGCCGCCCAAGGCCTATGCCGAGCAGTGGGACATCGAGGGGCTGGACGAGAAGGTCCGCTCCGAGCTGGGCCTGGAGCTGCCGCTGCGCGACTGGGCCGCCGAGGAGGGCGTCTCCAACGAGGAGATCGAGGAGCGGCTGATCGCCGCCGCCGACGCCCGCGCCGCCGAACGGCTGGAGCAGATCGGGGCCGAGCAGACACGCGGCCTGGAAAAGCAGTTCATGCTGCAGATGATCGACATGCAGTGGCGCGAGCACTTGGTGCATCTGGATCACCTCCGCGGGGTCATCGGCCTGCGCGGCTACGGCCAGCGCGACCCGCTGAACGAGTACAAGACCGAGGCCTTCTCGCTGTTCGAGAACCTGCTGTACGACCTGCGCCACAATGTGACGCGCTGGCTGATGACGGTCGAGTTCCGCTTCCAGCCGCCGCCGGAACTGCCCGAGTTCCAGGAAATCCACCTGAATCCCGGCACCGGCGAGAACGAGATGACCAACCCCGCCGCCCAGAACCCGGAAGGGACGCTGATCGGCGACGACCGCTCCAAACTGCCGGTCGAAGCTCTGCCGCCGGGCTGGGAGATGACCGGCCGCAACGCGCCCTGCCCCTGCGGCTCGGGCCGCAAGTTCAAGCATTGCCACGGGGCGCTGATCTAGGCGCTTCGGCGCTCGAAGCGCGCGGACGCAAAGACGTTCCTTCATCACCCCGGGACCGGTCCCGGGGTGATGTCGTTTCAGGGGCGGTCGTGATCGACAATCGCCCGCCGTCTTTCAGGGCGTGGAAAGCGCGGGCGTCAGACCGGATCGGTCGGCTTGGGCTCGACGGGCGCGGGGGCGGGCCTGGCGGCTGCGGGCTCGTCCGGCAGGGGGATGAACTCCAGGTCGTCCTCGGTCGGCAGGGTCATGCGGCCGGCCTTCCAGTCCGCCTTGGCCTGGTCGATGCGGGCCTGGCTGGAAGCGACGAAGTTCCACCAGATCAGCCGTTCGCCCACCGGCTCGCCGCCCAGCACCATGACCGAGGACTTCTCCAGCGCCTTGATCGTCGGCTCGGCCGTCGCCTCCAGCACGACCATCTGGCCTTCGTGGAAGGCGCGGTCGCCGACCTCGATCGATCCCTTGGCGACGAACAGGGCGCGCTCGCTCATGCCGCCAGCGCCGCGGCCGGGAGGCGGCGCGGTGCGGACGCCGGCCTCCAGTTCCCAATGGACGTAGAACAGCGGCGAGGAGACGGGCGTGCCGGCCTTGGCGCCATAGGCCTCGCCCGCCACCAGCCGCGCGAACAGGCCGCCGTTCTCATAGGTGGGCTGCGCGTCCTCGCCCAGATGGGTGAAGGACGGATCGATCTCCTCCGCCTCGGTCGGCAGGGCGACCCAGGCCTGCATGCCGTGCATCGGGCCGCCCCGGCTCTTCTTCAGCGGATCGGTGCGCTCGGAATGGACGATGCCTTTGCCGGCGGTCATCCAGTTGACCTCTCCGGGACGGATCGCCTGGGTGAAGCCCAGATTGTCCCGGTGCATGATCTCGCCCTCGAACAGATAGGTCAGGGTCGATAGGCCGATGTGCGGATGCGGCCGCACGTTGATGGCGTCGGCGCCCGGCGCGAACTCGGCCGGCCCCATCTGGTCCAGGAAGATGAAGGGGCCCACCATCCGGTGCGAATGGAAGGGCAGGACGCGGCCGACCTCGAACCCGCCAAGGTCCTTGCGGCGCGCGTCGATCACCAGTTCGATCATGGTCGTCGCTCCCGGCGGCGAGAGGCCGCCGCGAACGGCCGTTATCCGACGTGGGGCGTGATGATGCCAAGAGGCAGGGTGGTCACATTCTTCACGCCGCGCGTGACGATGTGGCTTTCACAGTCCGAGACGATGCCCAGCGCCAGCAGCTTCTCGCGCAGGAACAGGTCGAAGGCGTGCATGTCGGAGGTGATGATCCGGAGCACATAGTCCTCGCGCCCGGTGATGGTGGCGCACTGGACCACCTCGGGCCAGGTGTCGACTGCGGCCTCGAAGACGTTCAGGTTCTCCGACGACGGCAGGCTCAGCTTGACGATGGCGTAGACCTCGAAATCGAGGCCGAGGGCCTGGGCGTTCAGCAGGGTGACCCGCTTGGTGATCAGGCCGGCGTCCTCCAGCCGCTTGATCCGGCGCCAGCACGGCGAGGCCGACAGGCCGACCCGATCGGCGACCTCCGCGACCGACAGGCCGGCGTCTTGCTGAAGGATGTCCAGGATCCGGGCGTCGATGGGATCGAGTTCGTCCGCCAAAGGCGTTTCTCCGATTATGATTCTGACGAAATAAAAAACCCGAAATCGGGATTTAGCAAGGTGAGATTGAGCGAGCGCCTTCCTAGGGCCCGTGATATCAGTCGTCCAGAGGAAACACCGGAGGCCCGACGGACGCCCGTATGGACGACAAAAGCCCCAAGAAGAACAGCCGACCGCTCTCGCTGCGCGTGCCCGAACCCTCGGGCCGTCCCGGCGACGCGCCGGACTTCAGCCACCTGAAGCTGGACGCGCCCGGCGCGGTCGACCGGCCCGCCGTCGATGTCGCCCCCTACGACATCCGCGACCATGCGTTCCGTCTGATACGGGTGCTGGACGACGACGGCCAGGCGCTGGGTCCCTGGAACCCGCGCCTCGATCCCGAGACGCTGCGGCGCGGGCTCAAGGCCATGATCCTGACGCGCGCCTTCGACGACCGGATGCACCGCGCGCATCGTCAGGGAAAGACCAGCTTCTACATGAAGTGCACGGGGGAAGAGGCCGTCGCCGTGGCGCAGGGCATGCTGCTGCCGCGCGAGGACATGGGCTTCCCCACCTATCGCCAGCAGGGGCTTCTGATCGCGCGCGGCTATCCGCTGGTCGAGATGATGAACCAGATCTATTCGAACGCGTCGGACCCGATCAAAGGCCGCCAGCTGCCGATCATGTACTCGTCGAAGGAATTCGGCTTCTTCACCATTTCGGGCAATCTGGGCACCCAGTATCCGCAGGCGGTGGGCTGGGCCATGGCCTCGGCCATCCGCGGCGACGACAAGCTGGCCATCACCTGGATCGGCGACGGCTCGACCGCCGAGAGCGACTTCCATTCGGCCCTGACCTTCGCCGCGGTCTATCGCGCGCCGGTGATCCTGAACATCGTCAACAACCAGTGGGCCATCAGCTCCTTCCAGGGCATTGCGGGCGGACTGGAGACCACCTTCGCCTCCAAGGCGGTCGGCTACGGCCTGCCGGCCCTGCGGGTGGACGGCAACGACTTCCTGGCCGTGTGGGCCGCGACCCAGTGGGCCGAGGAGCGGGCGCGCGCCAACCTGGGCGCGACGGTGATCGAGCTGTTCACCTATCGTGGCGCCCCGCACTCCACCTCCGACGATCCCAGCCGCTATCGGCCCGGCGACGAGCATGAGAAATGGCCGCTGGGCGATCCGATCCAGCGCCTGCGCCAGCACCTGACCGTGATCGGGGAATGGGACGACGACCGGCACGAAGCGGCCCTGAAGGAGGCGGTCGAGCAGGTCCGCGCCGCCGGCAAGGCGGCCGAGGCCGTCGGCACGCTGGGCCAGTCGCGCCCCAGCGTGAAGACCCTGTTCGAGGATGTCTTCGCCGAGCCGGACTGGCGCCTGGTCGAGCAGCGCCGGGAGCTGGGATACTGAGCATGACCAACCCGACCTACACCGAGGCCGACCGCACCGACGGGATCGAGCCAGACATGGCGGATTCCCGGGCCGCCGCCAAGGTTGCATCCACCGCCCCCGCCGGGGACGTGGTCGCCATGAACATGATCCAGGCGCTGAACTCGGCCCTGGACGTGAAGATGGCCGAAGACCCGACCGTCGTCTCGTTCGGCGAGGACGCCGGCTATTTCGGCGGCGTCTTCCGCGTCACCGACAAGCTGCAGCAGAAGCACGGCCTGAGCCGCAGCTTCGACGCCCCCATCTCCGAGACTGGCATCGTCGGGACCGCCATCGGCATGGCCGCCTATGGGCTGAAGCCGGTCGTGGAGGTGCAGTTCGCCGACTACATCTATCCGGCCTACGACCAGATCGTGTCCGAGGCGGCCAAGCTGCGCTACCGCTCGGCCGGCCAGTTCACCGCGCCCCTGGTGATCCGCACCCCCTATGGCGGCGGCATCTTCGGCGGCCAGACGCACAGCCAATCGCCGGAAAGCCTGTTCACCCACATCGCGGGGCTGAAGGTCGTCATCCCGTCCAACCCGCATGACGCCAAGGGCCTGCTGACCGCCGCGATCGAGGACCCGGACTCGGTGGTCTTCTTCGAGCCCAAGCGTCTGTACAACGGCCCGTTCGACGGCTGGCACCAGAATCCGGTGCAGCCGTGGAAGACGCAAGACCTGGCCCAGGTCCCGACGGGCAAGGTGGTCGAACCCCTCGGCAAGGCGCGCGTGATGCGCGAAGGGGCCGAGGTCACCATCCTGGCCTACGGCACCATGGTCTGGGTCGCCCTGGCCGGAGCCGAGCACGCCGGCGTCGACGCCGAGGTCATCGACCTGCGCAGCCTGGTGCCGCTGGACATCGAAGCCATCGAGGCCAGCGTGAAGAAGACCGGCCGCTGCGTCATCCTGCACGAGGCGCCGCGCACCTCGGGCTACGGCGCCGAACTCAGCGCCCTGGTGCAGGAGCGCTGCTTCTACTGCCTGGAGGCGCCGATCGCGCGGGTGGCGGGCTGGGACACGCCCTATCCGCACGCTTTCGAATGGGAATATTTCCCCGGACCCCAGCGGGTCGCGGACGCCTTGAAGAGCGTCCTGGCCGGAGGACGCTGAGACATGGGACGCTACGTCTTCAAACTGCCCGACGTGGGCGAGGGCACCGCCGAGGCCGAGCTGGTCGGCTGGCACGTCAAGGTCGGCGATGTGGTCGCCGAGGACCAGATCGTCGCCGACGTCATGACCGACAAGGCGACGGTGGAGATCACCGCGCCGGTGTCCGGCAAGGTCACGGCGCTGCACGGTGAACCGGGCCTGATGGTCGCGGTGCGCGGGCCCCTGATCGAATTCGAGGTGGAGGGCGAGGGCAACGCCGAAGAGAGCCCCTCCGTCTCTCCGCTTCGCTCCGAGCCGCCTCCCCCCGCTGCGCGCGGGGAGGAAACCAACGCCGCCGCGTCGTCTCCTCCCCACGACGTGGGGAGGGGGACCGCCGAAGGCGGTGGAGGGGCTCTGGCCGCAACTCCGCCCGTCGGCCGCATCTTCAAGCTCCCCGACGTCGGCGAAGGCACCGCCGAGGCCGAACTGGTCGCCTGGCACGTCAAGGTCGGCGACGCGGTCGAGGAGGACCAGTTGCTGGCCGAGGTCATGACCGACAAGGCCACCGTCGAGATCACCAGCCCCGTCTCCGGCGTGGTCGCCATCCTGCACGGCCAGCCGGGCCAGGCGGTCGCCGTGGGCGGGCCGCTGGTCAGTTTCGCAGGCGAGGGCGGCGGTGAAGCCGAAACCTCCGCCGCTTCGCCTGCACCCGCGCCGCAGGGCAAGGGCGGGGCGAAGCCCGCGCCCGTGGCGGCCCCCCGGCCCGACGAGCCCAAACGCGCGGCGACCGAAGCGCGCGGAG
This sequence comes from Pseudomonadota bacterium, assembly GCA_023390245.1. GTDB lineage: Bacteria > Pseudomonadota > Alphaproteobacteria > Caulobacterales > Caulobacteraceae > Brevundimonas. Next base: position 32,881 of record JAEWDF010000115.1, on the reverse strand, counting down.
GGTCAGCCCTTCCCGCCCTTACCGGCCGCGCCGCCGGCGAGCGGCCGCTGGCGTCTCCGGCGGTCCGCAACCGCGCCCGCGACCTGGGCGTGGACCTGACCTTCGTACCCGGAACCGGCCCGGCCGGCCGCATCCAGCATGCGGACCTCGACGCCTACATCGCCCAGGGCGGCCGTCCCGCCGCCGCCGCGCCTGCCGGCGGCTCCCTCTACGCCCCGGCGGAAGGATCGACCGAGGTCCGCATCATCGGCCTGCGCCGCAAGATCGCGGAGAAGATGGCCGAGAGCGTCCGGCGCATTCCGCACATCACCTATGTCGAGGAAATCGACATGACGGCGCTGGAGGAACTGCGCGCCCACCTGAACGCGACGCGCAGGAAGGACCAGCCCAAGCTGAACGTCCTGCCCTTCATCGCCCGCGCCATCGTCGTCGCGCTGCGCGACCAGCCGCAGATCAACGCGACCTATGATGACGAGGCGGGCGTCCTGACCCAGCATAACGCGGTCCACCTGGGCATCGCCGCCCAGACGCCGAACGGCCTGATGGTCCCGGTGGTCCGTCACGCCGAGGGGCGCGACCCCTATGACACGGCGGCCGAGATCGCCCGCGTCTCGGGCGCGGCCAAGGACGGCACGGCCAAGCGCGAGGAGCTGTCCGGCTCGACCATCACCATCACCTCGCTCGGCACGCTGGGCGGGGTGGTCCACACCCCGATCATCAACCACCCCGAGGTCGCCATCGTCGGTCCCAACAAGATCGCCGAACGGGTGGTCGTGAAGGACGGGCAGATGGTCGTGCGCAAGATGATGAACCTGTCTTCCAGCTTCGACCACCGCATCGTCGATGGCCACGATGCGGCGGTCTTCGTGCAGCGGATCAAGGGCCTGCTGGAGCATCCGGCGACGTTGTGGATGTGAACTGACTTCCCTTCTCCCGGTGGGAGAGGGTGGCTCGCGCAGCGAGACGGATGAGGGTGAGGGTCTCGCCGGAGACGCACGACCCTCACCCTTTCGCGCCAGAACGACGGCTAGCCGTCGTGCGCGCAAGCCCTCTCCCACCGGGAGAGGGAGGATTTGAACGAGACGAGCGATGCAGCAGATCAAAACCAAAGTCCTGATCATCGGCGCCGGCACCGGCGGCTATGTCGCCGGCATCCGTTGCGGCCAGCTGGGGCTGGACACCGTGCTGGTCGATGGCGGCGATGGCTTGGGCGGGACCTGCCTGAACGTCGGCTGCATTCCGTCCAAGGCGATCATCCATGCGGCGGGCAAGTTCGAGACGGTGGCCAAGGCAGCCGACGGCGGAACGCTGGGCATCACGGCGGCCAAGCCGGCCATCGACCTCAAGCAGACGGTCGAATGGAAGGACGGCATCGTCCGCAAGCTGAACGCCGGCGTCGCGGCCCTTCTGAAGAAGGCCAAGGTCAAGGTGATCAAGGGCTGGGCGACCTTCGAGGACGCCAAGACCTGCGTGGTGAAGTCGGACGATGGCGAGATGAAGATCACCGCCGAACACGTCATTCTGGCGACGGGCTCGGAGCCGGTCGAACTGCCCTTCCTGCCGTTCGGCGGCGACGTCATCTCCTCGACCGAGGCGCTCAGTCTGCCGGAGGTTCCGAAGAAGCTGGTCGTCGTCGGCGGCGGTTACATCGGCTTGGAACTGGGCATCGCCTTCAGGAAGCTGGGCGCCGAAGTGGCCATTGTCGAAATGGCCGAGCGCATCCTGCCGCTCTACGACAAGGCCCTGACCGACCCGGTCGCCAAATGGCTGGAAAAGCATGGGGTCGCGCTGCACCTCGGCGCACGCGCCGGGGGCTTTGGCGACGGCAAGCTGAACGTCACGACCCAGGACGGCGAGCCGCTGCAACTGGACGCCGACAAGGTGCTGGTCACCGTGGGCCGCCGTCCGCGCACCCAGGGCTGGGGCCTGGAGGCCATGGGCGTGGCCATGGCCGGGCCCTTCGTGAAGATCGACAACCGCTGCGCGACCTCGATGAAGAACGTCTGGGCCGTCGGCGACCTGACGGGCGAGCCGATGCTGGCGCACAAGGGTTCGGCCCAGGGCGAGGTCGTCGCCGAGATCATCGCCGGCCATGACCAGGTGTTCGATCCGACCACCATCGCCGCGGTCTGCTTCACCGAACCGGAGATCGTCTCCGCCGGCCTCGGCCCCGATGAGGTGAAGGGCCGCGACGACGTGATCCAGGCCGTCTTCCCCTTCGCCGCCATCGGCCGCGCCCTGGCCATCGAGGCGGGCGAGGACGGCGGCTTCGTGCGGGTGATCGCCTCCAAGGCCGATCACCGCCTGCTGGGCGTCCAGGCGGTGGGGCAGCACGTGTCGGAACTGTCCAACAGCTTCGCCCAGATGCTGGAGATGGGGGCGGTGTTGGAGGATGTCGCCGGGACCATCCACGTCCACCCGACCCTGGGCGAGGCCTTCCACGAGGCGTCCCTGCGCGCCCTTGGGCACGCCATCCACATCTGAGCCGTCAGACGCGCGGCGGCGGACCGAACTTTCCCGCCTGATAGTCCTGAACCGCCTGGATGATCTCTTCGCGGGTGTTCATCACGAAGGGACCGTGGGCGAAGACCGGTTCGCCGATCGGCGCGGCGTGGCCCAGCAGCAGGATCGCGCCCTGCTCGGCCTGGACCCGCAGGCGGTCGCCGTCGGTCACTCGGGCCAGCGTCCATTGCGGGACGGTCGTTCCCTCCACCGCCGCCTCCCCGGAGACGACATAGAAGAAGACGTTGCGCCCGGCCGCGACGGGCAGGTCCAGCGTCGTTCCCGCCGGCATCCGCACGACGGCCAGCTGCACGTCGATCAGCGACTGGATCGGCGCGGCGACGCCCAGCCATTCGCCTGAGGTCGGTTCGATGGTCACGCCGCCGTCGTTGGTGAAGCTGGGGATGTCGGCCGCCTGCAGGCCGATGTAGTTCGGCGTCGTCATCTTCAGCCGCGACGGCAGGTTGACCCACAGCTGCAGGATCTCCAGCGGGCCGCCGTCGCGCTTGAAGGCGGCTGGCGACAACTCGGCGTGGATCAGGCCCGAACCGGCGGTCATCCACTGGACCCCGCCCGCCCGGATGATGCTCTCGCCGCCGCCGGAATCGTTGTGCGCCAGTTCGCCGTCGAGGATGAAGGTGACGGTCTCGAAGCCCCGGTGCGGATGCGGCCCGAACGGCAGGCCCGCGTTGTTCGGCGGATAGGTCTGCGGCCCGTGGTGGTTCAGGAACAGGAACGGATCGACCTGGTCCAGGCCGGGGCCGGGCACGGGCCGGCGCGTCACCAGGTCGCCGATGTCGTCGCGGCCGGCGGCGTGCAGGGTGGAGACGGTGCGGAAGGTCGGGGCGTGCGTCATACGCCCGCATATAGGACGCCGACGACCGGTGGACGAGGCGTCAGCCGGCGCGGCTGACGACCACGGCCTGGCGACGGCCGCCGCGCTCCAGCGTGCCGACGAAGCCGCGCGCCGCCGGATGCAGGCGCAAGGTCCCGCCGTCCAGCGGAACGACGACCACGCCGTCCTGCCGGGCCGCCGGGCCGGCGACGCCGTCCGCGGCGCTCGCCGCGTGCGGCTCCAGTCTGCGCCACCCGCCCTCGACCATCCGCCCTTCGCCCCGGTCGGTCAGAACCAGCGACAGCAGCGGTCGCCCCGCCTCGTCCGACACGCGCCAGCGGCCGTCCAGCGGTCCCATGCGGCCGTCGAGGTTGATCTCGGCCTGGGCCACGCCCTGGTCGTAGGCGATCTCGCCGTCGGTCGGGCTGGTTTCGTAGCTGCCGACATAGGCGCCGACCCGGACCGCCTGGGTCAGGGGGCGGCGATGCACGGTTTCGTCCGCATCGCCCTGGGCGTCCTCGCGGCCGAAATCGGACGGCGGTTCGAACGGCCGCACCACAGGCGCCTGATAGGTCTCGGGCGTGGCGGCGGCCTGGTCGTAAGCGGTCTGGAGGGTCAGGGCGGAGGCGAAGGCGAACCAGATCATGCCCTACCCTGCCAAAGACGGACTCCCGGCGCCTAGGCCTGGGTCCGAAAGCGCTCGAAAACGTGATCGGCTCGTGATGGAACCTTTTCCGAACCGCGTTATCGGCCTTCTTGACCCTCTTGCGTTGACACCGCCGCTTCCCGGTTACTAAAGCCTTCGCAACCGCACACGGCGATTGAATTCATTCGCTTTTGAGAACGATTCGCATGACTCATCCCAACTCGACCTCGGGGGATGCGCGCGACGACCACACCGGCCGTTTCGTCACCCAACCGAACGGTCACCGCACTCCGCTGTCTCCGCACATGGAAGTCTGGCGCTGGCACGTCACCATGACGGCCTCGATCCTGTTCCGCGCGACCATCATCGCTGCAAGTGGCGGCGTGGTCCTGCTGGTCGGATGGCTGGCGGCCGCGGCGTCGGGCGCCGACGCCTTCGCGGCGGCCGGCGGCTTCATGGGGTCGCCGCTGGGCCTGATCGTCGGCTTCGGCCTGACGCTGGTGCTGTTCTCCTTCATCCTGAACGGCGGCCGCCACCTGATCAACGACACGGGGTCGGGCCTGACGCTGAAGGCGGCGACCACCCTGTCGCAGATCGCGGTGTTCGGGCCGGTGGTCCTGTCGGTGCTGTTCTGGATCGTTCTGTTCGTCACCGGGAGGGTCTCGCTGTGAGCGGTCCGGCCAAGTTCAGGAACAACGTCAAGATTTCCGAGCGCCACGGCGCCGGCGAATGGCTGACCGAACGCGTGCTGCTGGCGGCGCTGCTGCCGCTGGGCGTCTGGGCCGCCTCGAGCGCCTATACCTTGGCGGGGGCGTCCTACGCGGCCGTGCTGGCCTGGTTCGCCGCGCCGCTGAACGCCGCCCTGGCCGCGATCACCATCCTGGTCTTCCTCGGCTTCGCCAGCCTGGCCTGGAAGGTGATCATCGAGGACTACGTCCACAAGCCGGGGACCAAGGCGGCGCTGGTGGTGCTGCTGAATCTCGTGTGCCTGGTGCTGGCGGCCGCCAGCGTCTTCTTCATCGTGCGGCTGGCGCTGGGCTCGGCGCCGCTGCCCGCCGGCTTCGGAGCCTGATCCCGACCATGGCTGCTTACGAACTCATCGATCACGAATATGACGTCGTCGTCGTCGGCGCGGGCGGCTCGGGCCTCAGGGCCGCGCTCGGCGCCGCCCAGCAGGGGCTGAAGGTCGCCTGCGTGACCAAGGTCTTCCCGACCCGCTCCCACACCGTCGCGGCGCAGGGCGGCATCTCGGCCTCGCTCGGCAACATGGGCGAGGACAGCTGGCAATGGCACATGTACGACACCGTCAAGGGGTCGGACTGGCTCGGCGACCAGGACGCCATCGAATACCTGGTCCGGAACGCCCCCAAGGCGGTCTATGAGCTGGAGCACTGGGGCGTGCCGTTCAGCCGGACGGACGAAGGCAAGATCTATCAGCGCGCCTTCGGCGGCATGACCCGCAACTTCGGCGAAGGACCGGTCCAGCGCACCTGCGCCGCCGCCGACCGCACCGGCCACGCCATCCTGCACACCCTGTACGGCCAGTCGGTGCGGCGCGAGGTGAAGTTCTTCGTCGAATATTTCGCCCTGGACCTGATCATGCAGGACGGCGCCTGCACCGGCGTGACGGCGCTCCAGCTCGACACCGGCCAGCTGCACCGCTTCCGCGCCAAGATGGTGGTGCTGGCGACCGGCGGTTACGGCCGCGCCTATTTCTCGGCCACCTCGGCCCACACCTGCACCGGCGACGGCAACGCCATGGTGCTGCGCGCCGGCCTGCCGCTCCAGGACATGGAGTTCGTGCAGTTCCACCCGACCGGCATCTATGGCGCCGGCTGCCTGATCACCGAGGGCGCGCGCGGCGAGGGCGGATACCTGACCAACTCCGAGGGCGAGCGCTTCATGGAGCGCTATGCCCCGACCGTGAAGGACCTGGCGCCGCGCGACATGGTCAGCCGCTCCATGACCATCGAGATCCGCGAAGGCCGGGGCGTGGGCCCGAACAAGGACCACATCTTCCTTCACCTGGATCACCTGGATCCCAAGATCCTGCACCAGCGCCTACCGGGCATTTCGGAATCGGCCAAGATCTTCGCCGGCGTCGACGTGACCAAGGAGCCGATCCCGGTCCTGCCGACCGTCCACTACAACATGGGCGGCATCCCCACGAACTATCACGGCGAGGTGCTGACGCTGCGCGACGGCAACCCCGACAGCGTCGTGCCCGGCCTGATGGCCGTGGGCGAGGCGGCCTGCGTCTCGGTGCACGGCGCCAACCGTCTGGGCTCCAACTCGCTGACCGACCTGGTGGTGTTCGGCCGCGCCGTCGGCCTGCGCTGCGGTGAGGTCGTCGACAAGGCGTCGGCCGTGCCGGACGCGCCCGCCTCGGCGACCGACGCCCATATCGGCCGCCTGGACCGCTTCCGAAACGCCAACGGCTCGACCCCGACCGCCGAGCTTCGTCTGTCGATGCAGCGGGCCATGCAGGCCGATGCGGCGGTGTTCCGCACCGGCAAGACGCTTGAAGAAGGCGTCAACAAGCTGCGCGCCATCGACGCCGCCGGCGCCGACATCAAGACGACCGACCGCGGCCTGATCTGGAACACCGATCTGGTCGAGACGCTGGAGTACGACAACCTGATCGCCCAGGCCCTGGTCACCATCGAGGGCGGCCTGAACCGCACGGAATCGCGCGGCGCCCACGCCCGCGAGGACTATCCGGACCGCGACGACGTCAACTGGATGAAGCACACCCTGGCCTGGAAACGGCCGGGCGAGGGCGTCCAGATCGATTATCGCCCGGTGCACAATTACACGATGTCGGACGAGGTCTCGTATATCGAGCCCAAGGCGCGGGTTTACTAAGATGGTGCAGCTCACTCTCCCCAAGGGCTCCAAGCCGACCAAGGGCGTGGTCCACAAGGCCCCCTCCGGCGCCAGCAACGTCAAGACCTACAAGGTCTATCGCTACGATCCCGAGGTGGACGCCGATCCGCGCTGGGACGTCTACGAGGTCTCGGCCGACGATCACGGGCCGATGCTGCTGGACGCCCTGATCCACATCAAGAACACCATCGACCCGACGCTGTCGTTCCGCCGGTCGTGCCGCGAAGGCATCTGCGGCTCCTGCTCGATGAACATCGACGGACGCAACGCCCTGGCGTGCACCAAGGGCTGGGATGAATGTTCGTCGTCCAACATCACCATCTCGCCCCTGCCGCACCAGCCGGTGGTCAAGGACCTGGTGACGGACCTGAGCCTGTTCTACGCCCAGTACGATTCCATCCAGCCCTATCTTCAGTCCGATGAGCCGGATCCGGAGAAGGAACGGCTGCAGTCGCCCGCCGACCGCGAGAAGCTGGACGGACTGTACGAGTGCATCCTGTGCGCCTGCTGCTCGACGTCCTGCCCCAGCTACTGGTGGAACCAGGAGGAATACCTGGGTCCGGCGGCGCTGCTGCAATCCTACCGCTGGATCGCCGACAGCCGCGACGACGCCACCCAGAAGCGTCTCGACGACCTGGAAGACCCGTTCAAGCTCTACCGCTGCCACACCATCATGAACTGCGCCCAGGTCTGCCCCAAGGGGCTGAACCCGGCCAAGGCCATCGCCGAGACCAAGAAGCTGATGGTCGCGCCCGGCCGCAAGAAGCAGGCGGCCTGAGGATTCCGCACCGGAGGCTTGCCTCCGGCGCGCCCTCGGCTAAGACCGCCTCATGCCCAAGATCACCTACATCGAGCACGATGGGACCGAGCACGTCGTCGACGTGAAGACCGGCCTGTCGGTCATGGAAGGCGCGATCCGCAACAATGTGCCGGGCATCGACGCCGATTGCGGCGGCGCCTGCGCCTGCGCCACCTGCCACGTCTATGTCGACGAGGCCTGGCGCGCGGCGACGGGCGGTCCCAGCGCCATGGAGGAATCCATGCTGGATTTCGCCGAGGAGGTGGAGCCCAATTCGCGGCTGTCGTGCCAGATCCGCGTCACCGACGCCCTGGACGGTCTGATCGTCCGCCTGCCCGAGAATCAGCACTGAGATGACCCGGGTCGATCCCGGGCTCCTGACGTTGATCGGCCGCTGGATCGCGGCCGCCGACCCGGATGGGCCGCCGCCGATCCTCGGCGTCGCCGGGGCGCAGGGCTCGGGCAAGTCCACCCTGGCGCGCGCGGCCGCCGATCGCTTCCGCTGCGCCGCCCTGTCCCTGGACGACGTCTATCTGACCCGGGCGGAGCGGCAAGCCCTGGCGCGGGAGGTCCATCCGCTGTTCGCCACGCGCGGCCCGCCGGGAACGCATGACCTGCTCCTGCTCCGCGACACGCTGGACCGGGTGCGACGTGCGACGGCGGACGCCGTCACGCCCCTGCCGCGTTTCGACAAGCTGGGCGACGAGCGAGCGCCGGAGACGGACTGGCCGCGATTCCGGGGACGGCCCCCCGCCATCCTGCTCGACGGCTGGTGCCTGGGCGCCCGGCCGCAACGATCCGCCGACCTGGATGCGCCCGTCAACGCCCTGGAGCGAGAGCGGGACCCGGACGGCGTCTGGCGGCGAACGGTCGACGCCGCCCTGGCCGGTCCCTACGCCGAGGCCTTCGCCCGGCTCGACGCCCTCGTCTTCCTGCGCGCCCCGGCCTTCGAGACGGTGCTGGATTGGCGATGCGAGCAGGAGGCGGAGATGCTGGGCGTCGACCGCCTGCCGGCCGGCCGCCGCGCGGACATGGCCGTCTTCATCCAGCACTTTGAACGGCTGACGCGGTCGATGCTCGACGGCGGGATCGACGCCGATCTCACGGTGGAGCTTGACGCCGGCCGCCGGCCGGTCGCTATTCGTGGTCGTCTGGCGCGTTGATTGAGGCCGCGAGTTTGTTTGGATCCAAGTCCGGCCGCGCCGGCGCCGCCCCCGACCGCCGCGCTGAACCGCGCCGCGCCGTCAACGCCCGCGGCGTCGTCTCCGCCCCGGGGCTGGAGATGGCCTGCGTCATCGTCGACCTGTCGGCGGCGGGGATGAAGCTGCGCCTCGACCGCGGCTCGGCCCTGCCGCGCGAAGTGGTGGTGATCGATGTGGCCGAAGGCGTGGCCTATCCGGCGACCCTGGTCTGGCAGAAGGGCCAGGAGGCGGGATTGCGCCAGACGGGCGCGCAATCCCTCCGCGGCCTGGTCTCGACCCGCCTGGCGGGCGCGCGTGACGCCTGGCTGCGGGCGGGAGGCCGCTAGATCGGGGAGCCGCCAATTGGGCCCAGGCGTATCCGCGGCTATGCGGCCACGTCGAGGCGCGCTGCGGCGGCGTCCAGGGCGGCGGCCATGGCCTCGTGGAGCTTGGTCTGGGTGACCGGCTTGGCGAGGTGGGCGTCCATGCCCGCCGCCAGGCAGCGGGTCACGTCGTCCGGCATGGCGTCGGCGGTCACCGCCAGGATCGGTGCGTCGCAGGCGGGCGCGGGCAGGCGGCGGATGGCGCGGGTCGCCGCCAGGCCGTCCATGCCGGGCATGCGCACGTCCATCAGCACCAGGTCGTAGACGCCGGAGGCCACGGCCTGGACCGCCTCCGCGCCGTCGGCGGCCTCCTCGGTCTCGCAGCCGGCGGCCTGGAGCATCAGGCGCAGCAGGTCGCGGTTCACGGCGTGGTCGTCGACGATCAGGACGCGTGGGAGCGGCGACGCCTCCCGGTCGGGCGCCGCCGTCGCCTGGCGGGCCGGCGTATCGACGATGAAGATCGAGCCGCCGCCTTCCGGGGTCTCGAAACGGACGCCGCCGCCCAGGCGCGAGGCGGCGCGTTGCGCCAGGGCCAGGCCCAGCCCGGCGCCCTCATGACGGCGCGTGGTCGAATCGTCGGCCTGGTTGAACAGCTGGAACAGGCGCGACCGCATCGCCGCATCCACGCCGCAGCCGGTGTCGGCCACCGACAGGAGAACGCGCCCCTCGACGTAGTCCGCCTCGACCCGGACGCCTCCGGCCTGGGTGAATTTGACCGCATTGGCGATCAGGCGGGAGAGGGCCTGCCTCAGGCGAAGGCGATCGCTCAGCACGGGCGCCGCCGTCGCGGCCGGCGACGCCGCGACCTCGAACGCCAGGCCCTTGTCCAGCGCGGCCGGCCGCCACACGGCGGCGGTTTCCTCGATCAGTTCCTCCAGCCGGACCGGCTGGAGTTGGATGTCGTCGTCGTCACGCGAGGCGTCGAGCAGGTCCTCGACCAGATGCAGCATGGCGTCGCCGGCGAGGCGCACGGCCTCCACCTGGCGGCGGGCCTCCGCATCCAGGCCGCGTCGGCGCGTCAGCAGGTCGGCGTAGCCCGTCACCGCGGTCAGGGGCGTGCGCATCTCGTGGCTCATCAGGGCCAGGAACCTCGACTTGGCGGCGTCGGCCTGTTCGGCGCGCGCGCGGGCCTGTAGGGCCGCCTGGGTGCGCGCCTCCAGCCGACGCATCAGCCGCTGGCGCTCGGTCGACAGGGTCGAGATGGGCAGGGCCGTGCCCGCCACGGCCAGCAGGAACAGATGGAAGACGTTCAGCCGCCGCATCACATCGGGAACGCCGGCCAGCGCCGGTTCGGGCGCCAGGTGCGTCAGGACGATCGGGCCATGGCCGTTCAGGGTGAGGACTCCGCCGATCGCCGCCACCAGGATCACCGTCGCCGCCGTCCAGGGCGGGGACAGGCGGAAGGCCAGCAGCACCACCGGCGGGAAGATGATGAACAGGATCGGGGCCAGGGTCTGGGTGAAGGCCCAAAGGGCGGTCACGGCGACCAGGCCGATCAGCGCCGCCCGCTCGGCCCCCGACTGGGCCGCATCCTCGCCAAAGCGATGGCGGCGCGCCAGCAGCAGCAGCGAGGGAGTGACGATCATCAGCGCCAGCATCTCCATGTCGAACAGGTGATGCATGCGGAAGGCGAGTGTCCCAGCCGGCAACCGGCTCCCGGCCACGGCGATGGCGCCGGCCAGCGCCGTGCTCAGGGCGACGGCCGGCGTCACGGCCAGGACGGCGAAGCGGAACAGCCGCGGGGGCCGGCGCATGTCCAGCGCCGCGCCGCACACCCGGCGCGCCAGAACGGCGCAGACCACGGCCTGGAGCAGGTTGAGACCGGCGTTGGTCGCCACGAACGGCGCCGGATCGCCCCGCACGACGTTACTGGTCAGATTGATCGCGACACAGGCCAGGGTGACCGTGATCGCCCGATTGCGGTGGAGTTGCAGCAGGGCGGCGACCAGGATGGCGTTCGCCGGCCACAATACGGTGGCATGGAAGGTCTGGATGCTCCACAGACCGATCAGCTGGCAAACGACATAGAGCAGGACATAGGCCCAGGCCGGCGGCCCGGCCGCGCGACCGGCCTCATGGCGGAACAACCGCCACCGTCCCGATCCCCCGATCGTTCTTCCCCGGCCCATGTCGGCGACGATAGGGCGAAGGTCTTAAGAATCCTGTTGCATCGGAACTAGGGGAAATTGCGGAACCGACGGCGCGGCGCGGGCGGCCTGGAACCGGGGCCCTGGAACCGGCGCCCTGGCGGCGCCGTTCTCCAGCCCTCGCCTTGGAGGGTGCGACCGCCATGTCCGACCTGATCGCCGAACCCGCCTTCGAGCCCCCGCCCGACGCCTTGGCCTTCTATGAGGAAAGCCTGCGGTTGCTGAAGGAATCGGGCGTGCCCTTCCTGCTGTCGGGCACCTATGCGGTCACCGCCTATACCGGCATCCGACGCCCGACCAAGGACCTGGATGTCTTCTGCAAGCCTGGCGACTATCCGCGCATCCTGGCCTTCTTCCAGGCGCGCGGCTACCGCACGGATGTCGAGGACGAACGCTGGATCGCCAAGGTCTGGAAGGACGAGAAGCACTTCTTCGACGTCATCTTCGCCATGTCGAACGGCGCCATCGCCGTCTCGGACAGCTGGTTCGACGGCCAGGCCATCACCGTCTACGGCCATGAGGTGAAGATCACCCCGCCCACGGCGCTGATCCTGTCGAAGGTCTTCATCCAGGACCGCTATCGCTACGACGGGGCGGATGTGAACCACGTCATCCTCAAGCAGTCCGACGCCATCGACTGGAAGGGGCTGCTGGACCAGATGGACCTCTATTGGGAGGTGCTGGCCGCCCATCTGATCAACTTCCGCTTCGCCTATCCGACGGAGCGGAATCGGGTGCCGCCGTGGCTGATGGAGGAGCTTGTCGCGCGCCTGAAGGCGCAGATCGACCTGCCGGCGCCGCGCGTCAGGGTGTGTCGCGGGCGGTTGTTCAGTCCGCGCGACTATGTCGCCGACGTGGCGGAGTGGGGCTTTGGCGACGTGGTCGGCAAGGGGCTGGAGGAGCGCCACGACCCCGTCAACCTGGGCCACTGAGCCCGGTCACTGAAGGACAGCGCGATGAGCGACTCCCCGGACGATCCCCAGACGCCCCAGCCCGGCATGGACGCCGGCCCGCCCAAGCGGCTGCGCATCGCCGCCGTCGGCGACCTGCACATCGGCGAAAGCGCGGAACGCCCCCACCGCGAACTGTTCGACCGGGTGCACGAGGACGCCGATGTCCTGTGCCTGTGCGGCGACCTGACCAACTACGGCAAGACCCGCGAGGTCGAGATCCTGATCGAGGACCTGAAGGCCTGCCGCATCCCCATGGTCGGCGTGCTGGGCAACCATGAGCATGAATGCGGGCAGCCCGACCATGTCGAGACGATGCTGTGCGACGCCGGCGTGATGATGCTGACGAACGGGCGGGCCTATGAGATCGAGGGCGTGGGTTTCGCCGGAGGCAAGGGCTTCGTCGGCGGTTTCGGCCGCTATATGTTGAGCCCGTTCGGCGAGGCCTCGGTCAAGACCTTCGTGCAGGAGGCGGTCGAGGACGCCAACCAGATCGAGAACTCCATCCGCATGCTGCGGACCGAGCGTGCGGTCGTGCTGCTGCACTATGCGCCGGTGGTCGAGACGGTGGTCGGCGAGCCACCCGAGATCCACGCCTTCCTAGGTTCGTCCCGGCTGGCGGAGACGATCGACCGCTACGAGAACGTCAAGCTGGTGGTCCATGGCCACGCCCATCGCGGCGGGCCGGAGGGCCGGACCAACCGGGGCGTGCCGGTCTACAATGTGGCCCTGCCCGTCCTGAAGACGCTGGGCGACACGCCCTACCGCGTGTTCGAGGTCTGATCCTATCCGACATGGGCCAGGGCCCAGTCGCCGCGGCGCTCGACCGTCGTGGGCAGGCCGAAAAGCTCGGTCAGGACGGGGCCTGTGAGCAGCTCGGCCTTCGGGCCTTCGCGCAGCACCCGGCCGTCGCGCAGCAGGACCAGGTGGCCGATCTCCGGCAGGACCTCCTCGACGTGGTGGGTGACCAGCACCAGGGTCACGCCCGCCTGCGCGACGCCGCGCAGCGTCTCCAGGAACCGGCGCCGGGCGGCGGGATCCAGGCCGCCGCAGGGTTCGTCCAGCAGCAGGGCGCGGGGGCGGTGGACCAGGGCGCGGGCGATCAGAACCCGCCGCGCTTCGCCGGTAGACAGGGTGGCCATGGCGCGTCCGACCAGCGTTTCGGCGCCCGCGCGGGCCAGCGCCTCGCGCGCGGCGTCCCGCATCGTCTCGGTCACGGCGTGGTTCCAGACCCCGCGCGCGGCGAAGAAGCCGGAGACCACGGCGTCGAAGACTTCCAGGTGCTCGTCGCCGGTGAAGTCGGCCTGGACCGCGGGCGACACCACGCCCAGTAGGCCGCGAAGCTCGAACACGTCCCAGCGATCCCGGCCCAGGATGCGGATCTCGCCCCGGCCGGCGGCGGGGTAGAGCTGGCGCGAGATCAGCTTGACCAGGGTCGACTTGCCTGATCCGTTGCGGCCCAGGATGGCGGTGTGGCGGCCCTGCGGAAGGGTCAGGCTGACGCCGTCCAGCATGGGTCGGCCGCCGCGAGAGACGGCGACATCGGTCAGTTGCAGCAGGGGCTCGTTCATGGCCCCGCCCTAGAGCCTGATCCGGCTCATGGCGAGGGCTCACGGTCCTGCAGGGTGGCGTGGGCCCGCCTCTGACGGTGGGCTACGGCGTAGGAGGCCAGCCACAGCGCCATCGCCCAGGCCGCGCCCACCGCCCAGCCGGCGAAGACGTCCGACGCCCAGTGCGCGCCGAGATAGATGCGCGACAGGCCGACCAGCAGCGCCAGCAGGATGGCGACGCCGAGCACGAAGGCCTTGAACCGCCGCCGGGGAAAGGCGCGCGTCAGCATGACGCCGACGCTGAGATAGAAGACCGTCGACAGCAGGGCGTGGCCGGAGGGGAAGCTGGCGTTGATCGTCTCCACCGCCTGGGCGGCGGCGGGCGGACGCTCGCGTTCGAACACGGCCTTGAGCCCTTCGCTGAGGGCGACGCCGCCGGCCAGGCCCAGCGCCAGCAGCAGGGAGGACAGCCATTTCCTCTGGATCAGCAGGAAGGCGGCCACGATCAGGGCGAACAGGCCCAGCACCGCTATGCCGCCCAGGGCCGTGACGTCGCCGGCCGCCTCCTTCAGCCACCAGGGCCCCCACGGCCGGGCCGGATCGTCGGCGTAGGGCCTCAGCGCGGAAAGCACCGCCTGGTCGAAAGCCTGGCTGTCGCCCTCGTTCACCTCGCCGGCGATCTCCATGAAGGCGGCGACGCCGACCCCCGCGACCAGCAGCGCCGCCAGGGCGACGAACTCGGTCCGGGCCGCGGTCAGGGCGCGGATCAGGAAGGCGCGGACATCGGCGACGGTCATGGCCTTCCGGAACGGCCAAGCTGCCGCCGCGTTCCGATCACGCGCTCGTGATCGTGTCCCGATGCGGGACGCGGCCCGGCGCGCTGGCTTGATCGCGGGCTTTTCAACAGGCGCCGCGCACTTGTCCCAGCGATTCGCCCAGAAAGCGACCGTCAAGCCCGTTGACGGCTTATTAGCCATATGCGCCCTATATGTGGGCTCAGGGCGCGGCGGAACCACTAGATGATGTGTTCAAGCGTCGCCCTTCGAGAGCGGTTTTGTTCAGGACGCGGATGACCATGGCTGGCGGCGAGGCTTTGAAGACGGCGGAATTCCAAGAGGTTGCGACGACTTCGACTCCGGAGAAGCCGCATCTGACGGTGGTCCGGTCGGTCCAGGTGGACCGCTCGCGCGACGCCCTGCTGACCGACTTCGGCAAGAAGACGCTGGAGGATCGCTACCTGCTGCCGGGCGAAAGCTATCAGGACATGTTCGCTCGCGTCTCCACCGCCTTCTCGGACGACGCCGACCACGCCCAGCGCCTCTATGACTACATGAGCCGCCTGTGGTTCATGCCGGCGACGCCGGTGCTGTCGAACGGCGGCGCCGATCGCGGCCTGCCGATCTCCTGCTTCCTGAACGCGGTCGGAGACTCGCTGGACGGCATCCAGAACGTCTGGAACGAGAATGTCGCCCTGGCCTCCAACGGCGGCGGCATCGGGACCTACTGGGGCGGCGTCCGCTCCATCGGCGAGAAGGTCAAGGGCGCGGGCAAGACCTCGGGCATCATCCCCTTCATCCGCGTGATGGACTCGCTGACGCTGGCGATCAGCCAGGGGTCGCTGCGCCGGGGCTCGGCGGCCGTCTATCTGGACATCCACCATCCGGAGATCGAGGAGTTCCTGGAGATCCGCAAGCCGTCCGGCGACTTCAACCGCAAGTCGCTGAATCTGCACCATGGGATCAACGTCACCGACGAATTCATGGAGGCGGTGAAGGTCGGCGGGCCCTTCGCCCTGCGCTCGCCCAAGACGGGCGAGGTCATGAAGACGGTCGATGCGCGTTCGCTGTGGACCAAGCTGCTCGAAATCCGCATGCAGACGGGCGAGCCCTATCTGATCTTCTCCGACACGGTGAACCGCCAGCTGGCCCCGCACCAGCGCGAGCTGGGCCTGAAGGTCAAGCAGTCGAACCTGTGCGCCGAGATCATGCTGCACACCGGCAAGGACCACCTGGGCGTGGACCGCACCGCCGTCTGCTGCCTGTCGTCTGTCAACGCCGAGACCTTCCTGGAGTGGCGCGAGGAGCCGCGCTTCGTCGAGGACCTGATGCGCTTCCTGGACAATGTCCTGGAGGACTTCATCCGGCGCGCCCCGGCCGCCATGTCGGCCGCCGTCTATTCGGCCAAGCGCGAGCGTTCGGTGGGCCTGGGCCTGATGGGCTTCCACTCCTTCCTGCAGTCGCAGGGCGTGGCCTTCGAAAGCGCCATGGCCAAGAGCTGGAACATGCGCCTGTTCAAGCACCTGCGCCGCGAGGCCGACAAGGCCAGCCGCCTGCTGGCCGAGGAGAAGGGCCCCTGCCTGGACGCCGCCGAGCGCGGCGTGATGGAGCGCTTCAGCCACAAGATGGCGATCGCCCCGACCGCCTCGATCTCGATCATCTGCGGCGGGACCAGCGCCGGCATCGAGCCGATCCCGGCCAACATCTACACCCACAAGACCCTGTCGGGCTCCTTCGCGGTCAAGAACCCCTATCTGGAGCGCCTGCTGGAGGAAAAGGGGATCAACACCGAGGCGGTGTGGAGCTCCATCCTGGAGAAGGAAGGCTCGGTCCAGCACGTCGAGGCGCTGACCGAGGACGAGAAGGCCGTGTTCAAGACCGCCTTCGAACTGGACCAGCGCTGGGTGGTCGAGCTGGCCGCCGACCGCGCGCCGGAGATCTGCCAGGCCCAGTCGCTGAACCTGTTCATCCCCGGCGACGTCAACAAGTGGGACCTGCACATGCTGCACTGGTCGGCGTGGGAGCGGGGCGTGAAGTCGCTCTACTACCTGCGCTCCAAGTCGGTGCAGCGGGCCGCCTTCGCCGGCGCCGAGGACAAGAAGGACGAGGAGATCGATCCGAACCAGCCGGACCTCTTCTCCATGCCGAAGACCGACTACGACGAGTGCCTGGCCTGCCAGTAAAGGCCTCGCCTTCCATCACCTCGGGGGCCTCGCTTGCGCGGGGCCCTTTCGCGTTCGGAACCCGCTCGACCCCGCGACGTTGGAAATGTGTCGTGAATTTGTCGGTTTGACTCGAGCGCCAACTGGGGCATGCTCGATCCGGTTGACGGAAGGGAGGTCCGTTGGTGCGTTGGACGATCTGGATCGTCGGACTTGGAGGCGCGCTGGCGATGGCCGGAGCGGCCCAGGCGCGAATCCAGTCCTGGGTTCCCGAAGCCTTCGATGACGCGCCCGCTTCCACGACCGCCCGCCTGAACGCCCAGGCGGCCTATCAGTCGGCCTCGCTGGACGCCGCCTTCGGGCCCCCGCTGGAATTCGCCAACCGCTTCGCCCCGGATGACGGCTCAGGCCTCGTCGCCACCCAGCGCCGCGATGTCTGGATCGAGGGCGACGGCTTCGCCGACCGCCTGACGCTGGAGACCGCTGGCCGCCTGCGCCGCGCCGACGGATCGCCGCTGCCGGTGACGCCCGCCGATCGCGCGGCTCTGGATTCGGACGTCTACGACTTGCGTTATGTGCGCGGCTTCCGCGGCGCCCATGGCCGCACGGCCTCGGGGCTGGAGGTCAGCCTGACGCCCCACGCCGGCATCGGCGTCGGCAGCGAGGGCGGCTCGGCCGAGGCCGGGGCCACGCTGAAGATCGGCGAAGGGCTGGACCGTCTGGCGCCGGACGGCCGCGAACGCTTCGGCGACCGGCCGCGCTGGTACCTCTACGCCGCCGGCTCGGGTCGGGCCGTCGGCTACAATTTCGCCCGCACCCGCGACGGTGACTATGCGCGGTCGGGCTACAGTCATGACGCCGGCTCCTTCCTGGGCGACGCCTCGGTCGGCCTGGCCTATCGCCGGGGCGACGTGCAGAGTTCGATCGGCGTCGTCTATCGCGAGATCGACGCGGGCAAGGGCCTGCGCGGCATGAGCGGCCTGGACACCGACGTCGACGAAGGCCTGATCGCCTTCCAGTTGTCCATCAAGCCGCGCTAGGCCTTACTGCGGCTCGGATAGGACGACGCCTTCGCGCCGGTTGTCCGCCCCGCCGTCCCAGCGCCCGTTCCGCCACAGGCCGCCGTGCAGGCCAGAGGTCTCGGTGGCGTTCGGCTCCAGCGCCATGCCGGCCCGCGCCAGCGCCGCCTGGATCTCCGGGGCCACCAGGGCCGTGTCAGCGCCGACCATCTTGCCGCGCACCACCAGATTGGGCAGGTCGAAGGCCTGCTGCACCGTCAGGTTCCAGTCCAGCACGCCGATCAGCGCCTTGGCCACATAGGCCAGGATGCTCGATCCGCCGGGCGAGCCCAGGGCGCCGACCAGCCGGCCCTGCCGATCCAGGATCAGCACCGGCGTCATCGACGAGCGCGGCCGCTTGCCCGCCGCCACCGCATTGGCGGCGGGATGACCGTCCTCCAACGGCGTGAAGGAGAAGTCGGTCAGCTGGTTGTTCAGGAAAAAGCCCTCCGCCATCCGGCCCGAGCCGAACACGCTCTCGACCGTCGTCGTCATGCTGACGGCGTTCCCCAAGGCGTCGACCACGACCAGATGGGTGGTGCCGCCCGGCTCGGCCGTGGCGTCGGCGCCGACCGGCGGCGCGCCCGCGGGCCGACCCGCCTCGGCCGGTCCGTTCAGCGCCGGGACCAGGGCGGCGCGCGCGGCGACATAGTCCGGGTCCAGCAGGCCCGCGATTGGAACCCCGACGAAGTCGTTGTCGCCGACGTAGCGGTCGCGATCGGCGTACATAAGCCGTTGCAGCCGCCCGAAGGCGACCCAGGCCTCGGGGCTGTCGGCCCCCCTGTCGATGTCGGGTGTCCGCTCGGCCATGGCCAGAAGCTGCAGAACGGCCAGGCCGCTGGACGGCGGCGGCGGCACGCAGACCACATAGACGCGATAGGGGCGGCAGATCACGTCACGCCGCAGCGGGCGATAGGCGGCGATGTCGGCCGCCGTCAGCGCGCCGGGGCGCGGCCCCTCGGCTGTGGTCGCGGCGATGGCGTCGCCGATCGGACCGCCGTAGAAGACCGCCGGCCCTTGGTCCGCCAGCCGCGCCAGGGTGCGCGCATAGGCCGGATTCCTCAGCACGTCGCCCGTCTGGTAGCGGCGCCCGTCGGGCCGGGTGAAATAGGCCTCGGCCCAGCGGGTCCCGGCCTGGGGCACGCGGGCGCTGTTGATCATGCCGGCCAGGCGCGGGCTGACCTCGAAGCCGTCGCGGGCCAGGCGTTCGGCGTCGCCGAACAGGTCGCGCCAGGCCAGTGTGCCGTGGTCCTTCTGGGCCATCGCCAGCATGGCGACGGCGCCCGGCGCGCCGGTCGACCGGCCGGACAGGACGGCGTCGACGAAGGCCAGGGGCTCGCCGTTCTCATAGAACAGCTCGGGCGTCGCCGCCGACGGCGCCGTCTCGCGCCCGTCATAGGCGGTGATCTCGCCCGACGCCGCGTCGAAATACATCATGAAGGCCCCGCCTCCCAGGCCCGAGGACTGGGGCTCAACCAGGCCGAGCACGGCCTGGATCGCGACCGCGGCGTCGGCCGCCGATCCGCCCCGGCGCAGCACGGCCATGCCCGCTTCGGCGGCCAGGGGGTTGGCCGCCGAAACGAACGGTCCCCGGGCGACGGACTCCGACGGCGCCGGCGCGGCCGCGACCGGCGTGGCGGGCGCGACGCTCTGGCACGCCATGAGGGCGAGGGGGGCGGCCAGGGCCGCGAGACGACGGGTGAAACGCATGACGATTCCAGCGGCTCGGGAGGATTCCCTCCGACCTATGCGCTCCGCCCGCTCGCGCCAAGCCGCGATTTCGAAATCCCGCTTTAGCCGCTTGCGCCCAGGGTCCCGAGCGGCTAAAGACCCCGCCTCGCCGTCAGGCGTGCGCACCCGTAGCTCAGCTGGATAGAGCACCAGACTACGAATCTGGGGGTCAGGAGTTCGAATCTCTTCGGGTGCGCCATTCCTCTCTTCCATAGCCGTCGCCACGCGCTGATCCTCGCTGATCAGATCGAATAGTCGTCGATGCGGAAATGGTCCTCCAGCCATTCGACGATCCGTTCGGCGGCCTGTTCGGCGGTCATGGCGGCGGTGTCGACGCGGATTTCCGGAGTTTCCGGCGGTTCATAGGGGCTGTCGACGCCGGTGAAGTTCTTCAGTTCCCCCGCGCGCGCCTTCCTGTAGAGGCCCTTGACGTCGCGCGCCTCGGCGACCGCGAGCGGCGTGTCGACGAAGACCTCGATGAACTCGCCCTCCGCCATCAGCGCGCGCGCCATGCGGCGTTCGGCCCGGAAGGGGGAGATGAAGGCGGTGATGACGACCAGGCCGGCGTCGACCATCAATTTCGACACCTCCGCGACACGGCGGATGTTTTCGACCCGATCCTCCTCGGTGAAGCCCAGGTCGCGGTTCAGGCCGTGTCGGACGTTGTCGCCGTCCAGCAGATAGGTGTGGCGGCCATCGGCGTGCAGCCGCTTCTCGACCAGATTGGCGATGGTCGACTTGCCGGCGCCGGACAGGCCGGTCAGCCAGACGACGCGACCGCGCTGGTTCTTGATTGCGGCGCGGGCGGTCTTGTCCACCGACAGGTCCTGCCAGTGGATGTTGTGGGCGCGGCGCAGGGCGAAATGCAGCATCCCCGCCGCCACCGTGCGGTTCGACATGCGATCGATCAGAATGAAGCCGCCCAGGTCGCGGTTCGCGGCGTAGGGTTCGAAGGCGACCGGCGCGTCCAGCGACAGGTTGCAGACGCCGATCTCGTTCAGCTCCAGCCGCCTGGCTGGGCGTTGCTCGAGCGTGTTCACGTCGATCTTGTGCTTGGGCCCGGTGATGGCGGCCCCGACCAGCCGGGCGCCGATCTTCAGCAGGTACGGCCGACCCGGCAGCATCGGTTCGTCGTCCATCCAGACCAGGGTCGCCTCGAACTGGTCGGCGGCTTCGGGCGGGGCATGGGCGGCGGCCAGGACGTCGCCGCGCGAGATGTCGATCTCGTCGGCCAGCGTCAGGGTCACCGATTGTCCGGCGACGGCCCGATCCAGGTCCCCGTCGGCGGTGACGATGCTGGCGACGCTCGAAGTCCTGCCCGACGGCAGCACGCGCACCGGATCGCCGGGCCGCACCGTCCCGGCCGCGATCAGGCCGGAAAAGCCCCGGAAGTCCAGGTTCGGCCGGTTGACCCACTGGATCGGCAGGCGGAACGGGTCGCCCCTCAGGTCGTCGTCGACCTCCAGCGTCTCCAGCAGGGCCATCAGCGGCGGGCCGGCATGCCAGGGCGATTGGGCGCTGGCGTCGACGATGTTGTCGCCGCGCAGGGCCGACATTGGCACGGCGTGGAACCGTTCCAGCCCGATCCGGTCGGCGAAGGCGCGGAAATCCTCGACGATCTCGTCGAACACGGCCTGGGACCAGCCCATCAGGTCCATCTTGTTGACGGCCAGGATCACGTGGCGGATGCCCAGCAGACCGACCAGATAGGCGTGGCGGCGGGTCTGGGTCAGCACCCCCTTGCGGGCGTCGACCAGGATCACGGCCGCGTCGGCGGTCGAGGCGCCGGTGACCATGTTGCGGGTGTACTGCTCGTGGCCCGGCGTGTCGGCGACGATGAACTTCCTCCGGTCGGTCGAGAAGAAGCGGTAGGCCACGTCGATGGTGATGCCCTGTTCCCGCTCGGCGGCCAGGCCGTCGACCAGCAGGGCGAAGTCGATGTCGCCGCCCTGCGTCCCGATCCGGCGGCTGTCCGCCTCCAGCGCCATCATCTGATCCTCGAAGATCATCTTCGAATCGTGGAGCAGCCGGCCGATCAGGGTGGACTTGCCGTCGTCCACGCTGCCGCAGGTGATGAAGCGCAGCAGGCTCTTGTGCTGGTGAGCGTCCAGATAGGCGTCGATGTCGGCGGCGATCAGGTCGGGCGCCTGGTAGGTCCGGGAGGCCATCAGAAGTAGCCCTCCTGCTTCTTCCTCTCCATCGAGGCCGACTGATCGTGGTCGATGACCCGGCCCTGCCGCTCCGAGGTCGTGGTCAGCAGCATCTCTTGGATGACCTCGGGCAGGGTCGCCGCCGTGCTCTCGACCGCCCCGGTCAGCGGATAGCAGCCCAGTGTCCGGAACCGCACCGAGCGCATCCGGGGCGTTTCTCCGGGGCGAAGCGGGAAGCGGTCGTCGTCGACCATGATCAGGGCGCCGTCGCGCTCCACCACCGGCCGTTCGGCGGCGAGGTACAGGGGCACGATGGGGATGTTCTCCAGATGGATGTATTGCCAGACATCCAGCTCGGTCCAGTTGGAGATGGGAAAGACGCGGATGCTTTCTCCCGGCCGTTTTCGGGTGTTGTAGAGCCGCCAGAGTTCGGGCCTCTGGTTCTTCGGGTCCCAGCGGTGCTCGGCGGTGCGGAAGGAGAAGATGCGCTCCTTGGCGCGGGACTTCTCCTCGTCGCGCCGGGCGCCCCCGAAGGCCGCGTCGAAGCCGTGCAGGTTCAACGCCTGTTTCAGCCCTTCGGTCTTCCACAGGTCCGTGTGCAGGGCCGAGCCGTGGTCGAATGGATTGACGCCCCGCGCCACGGCGTCGGGGTTGCGGTGCACCAGCAGATCGAAGCCCAGCTCCGCCGCCATCCGTTCGCGCATCTCGTACATGGCGCGGAACTTCCAGGTGGTGTCGACGTGCAGCAGGGGAAAGGGCGGCCGGGACGGGAAGAAGGCTTTCCGCGCCAGGTGCAGCATCACGGCGGAGTCCTTGCCGATCGAATACAGCATCACCGGCCGCTCCGCCTCGGCCGCCACCTCGCGCAGGATGTGGAGGCTCTCCGCCTCCAGGCGCTGGAGGTGCGTCAGGCGCGCGGGCGTCTCGGCCCGGATCGGCGGCTTGGCCAGAAGGGTCGCGGTCATGCCCAGCGCGTGCCGTCGAAACCGCCCGCCCGGCAAGCGACGGTTCCTGCCGTCGGGCTTTAGATTTGGTCGCCGTTCCGAAGCGCGCCGACCTTCGAGATCGCCGCCGTCACGGGAAAATCCACATGCTGGGGCGAGGTCTGGCGCAGGTGTTCGACCAGCTTCTTCACGTCCTGGCTGCGCGACAGGTCGCAGACCAGGACGGCGTCTCGTTCGGCGATGATGGCCAGGTTGCGCACGCCCAGCGCCGCCACCACCAGGCCCTGGGACGCCCGGACGATGCAGCCCTCGGAGTCTTCGGCGATAAAGGCGCCGACATCGCCCCGGCCTGTGGCGGCCATGGCGTCCCAGGCGCCCAGGTCGGACCAGTCGAAGTCGACCGGCAGGACCGAGGCCGCCCCGGTCTTCTCCATCACCGCATGGTCGAACGACAGTTTCGGCGCCGTGCGGAAGGCCGCTTTCAGTCGAAGGACCGGCGCGTTCCTGTCGGGCAGGGCGCGGCGCACGGCGCGTTCGATCTCCGGCGCATGGCGATGCAGTTCTGACAGCACGGTCGCGGCGGCGGCGACGAAGACGCCGCTGTTCCACAGGTCCCCCGCCGCCACATGCGCGGCCGCCGCGCGGGCCTCGGGCTTTTCGACGAAGGCCCTGACCCGCGACAGGCCCGTCCCGGCCGCCGGCCGGATATAGCCATAGGCGGACGAGGCGCAGGTCGGCCGCACGCCCAGGGTCACGATCCGCCCCGCCCGGGCCGAGCGGGCGGCGCGGCGCACCGCCTGCTGGAAGTCCCGCGGGTCGGGGATGTGATGGTCAGACGCGATAAAGACGTTGACCCCGGCCGGATCGCGACGCGCGGTCCACATCGCCGCCGCCGCCATGGCCGGCGCCGACTCCCTCGGCTCGGGCTCGAGCAGCAGTTGCGCGGTCAGGCCCAGCGCCGAGATCTGCGCCTCGATCGCCGGCCGGTGCGCCAGCCCGCCCACGACGACCAGGCGACCGCCCTGGACCAGGGGCGCGGCGCGCAGGACCGCCTCCTGGAACAGCGACCGGCCCCCGCTCATCGGCAGGAACGGCTTCGGCCGCGATGGGCGCGACTCCGGCCAGAGCCGTGTTCCCGCCCCGCCGCACAGGATGACCGGATACAACCCCATGCATGCATAATGCATGTATTAAGAGTTGATTAAACCCCTAGATGTCCTCGCCTTCCCAGCCGGGCTCGAACGGATAGCGCGCGGCCCAGAAAGCCTGGAGTTCGGGCAGGGCGTCCACCCGCCGCACGACCTCGGCCATCCGGGGCGCCTCGCGATAGAAGCGCCGGCGCATCGGCCGCCACCGACTGGCCACGGCGACATAGAGGTCCAGCACCCCGATCGCGTCGCCGGTCAGGAATCGTCCGGGCGAGACCTGGCGGTCCATAATCCGCCAGCATTCGGCGATCCGCTCGGCGGACCGCTCCAGGACGCGGGCCTGGGCGGTGGGATCGTCTCCGACCAAGCGGGCCGGCGCGTCGCGCACCCAGTACAGCGAATAGATGGAGGCGGGGATGAAGCTCATCCAGCGCAGGAACTGGCCGCGCCCCGGATCGCCGGGCGTCGGCGCCAGGCGCGCTTGCGGATGGCGCTCGGCCAGCCAGGTCAGGATGGCGGCGCTCTCGGTCATCACCTCGCCCTCCGGCGTGATCAGGACCGGCAGTTGCCGCATCGGATTGACCGGCGCCACCTTGTCGCGCTGGTGATCTCCTTCCCAGGTCGGGGCCTCAACCGCCACCTCGTAGGGGGCTCCGATCAGGGTCAGCGCCGCCTCCACCGGGACCGAGCCCGACCCCGCCGCGCCATAGATCCTGTAGGTCATCCCGTCCCCCGCATGACATCCCCGGCTTAACGGCCGCCGGACGCGATCGTTTCCCGACGCGATCATCCCCAGGCTGATCCCCAGCTTCCTGCCGCGAACACACCATATCTTGGGGTCATGTGAAAATGTGATCGCAAGATACGTGATTTCCCCCTTGGCGCCGCCCCGTGCGAGTCGCATGGTGAACGCCCCCTCCGGAGTCGCTTTTCCTCCTCGTCGCAGGTTTACGCCGATGAACGCCATCACCCCGATCATCCGCCCCGACAGCACCGGAACCGCCGGCCTGCTGACCCCCTCGATCGCCTACAAGCCGTTCCGCTATCCGTGGGCGTTCGACATGTGGAAGAAGCAGCAGCAGGTCCACTGGATGCCGGAAGAGGTGCCGCTGGGCGAGGACGTCAAGGACTGGGCCTCCACCCTGGACGAGGGCGAGCGCAACCTGCTGACCCAGATCTTCCGCTTCTTCACCCAAGCGGACATCGAGGTCCAGGACAACTACATGGAACGCTACGGCCGGGTGTTCAAACCGACCGAGGTGAAGATGATGCTGGCCGCCTTCGCCAATATGGAGACGATCCATATTGCGGCCTACGCCCTGCTGCTCGAGACCATCGGCATGCCCGAGGCCGAGTTCGGCGCCTTCATGGAATACGAGGCCATGCGGGACAAGCACGACTACATGGGCCAGTTCGGCGTCGAGACCGACGCCGACATCTGCCGCACCCTGGCCATGTTCGGCGGTTTCGCCGAGGGGCTGCAACTGTTCGCCAGCTTCGCCATGCTGATGAACTTCCCGCGTCAGAACAAGATGAAGGGCATGGGCCAGATCGTGTCCTGGTCGGTGCGCGACGAGAGCCTGCACTGCGAAGGCATCATCAAGCTGTACCACGCCTTCAACAAGGAGACGGGGGCGGTCACCCCGTCGGTCGCCGACGACATCGTCGACTGCTGCAAGACGGTCGTGACGATGGAGGACAAGTTCATCGACCTGGCCTTCGAGATGGGCTCGGTCGACGGCATGACGCCGGACGACATCAAATCGTACATCCGCTTCATCGCCGACTGGCGCCTGCGCCAACTCCGCCTGCCGGAGGTCTATGGCGTGAAGGAGAATCCGCTGCCGTGGCTTCAGGCCCTGCTGTCGGGCGTCGAGCACGCCAATTTCTTCGAGGCGCGCGCCACCGAATACTCCAAGGCGGCGACCCAGGGGGCCTGGCACGGCGCCGACGGCGTCTGGACCGAGTTCGACCGCATGATGGCGCGCCGCGATATGAGCATGGTCATCGGCTGACGCCGAAAGGCGGACGCCCCGGAAGCCCGGCTTCCGGGGATTTCTCCATCAATGGCTGGGCCCCGGCGTAAACGTCAGGGACGCCGCCACGCCGGCTGGGCGGCGCAGGCCTCGCGGAAGCCGGACTGGCACAGCCGCACCTGTTCGCGCCAGGCGGCGTAGTCGCGGTCGTACTGCTCCTGGGCGGCGCGGGCGGCTTCCGCTTCGGCGCGGGCCTTCTCCCGGTTCTGCCGCACCTCGATGTCGTAGCGCGCCACGGCGGTATCGTGGTCCAGGCGCGCCGCCTCGTCGGCCTTGTCGGCCAGGCTGTTCTGCGCCGCGATCTCCGCGTTCAGCGCCTGGGTCGTGCGCAGTTCCTCGGGGCTCTGCGCGGAATCCGGCGCGGCGTGATAGGCTTCGCCCCGTGCGCGCAGCCAGGCGTCGCGCGCCTGGGGATCGCTGGGATCATAGGTCGGCAGGGGGCGCTGGTCGCGATAGGGATCGGACGCGGCGTAGGGGTCGGCCGCCGCCTGGCCAGGCGTCTCCTGGGCCTGGGCGGCCGCCGCGAGCAGGGCGCCGGCCGCGACGAGGATGCGGATCATCATTCGAACCTCCTGGGGTCCGGCTCACCGGACCTCTCAACCTTGGCCGTTGTGCGGCCTCGTCTGGCACAACGCGGGTCCGCCGAAAAGGTTGACGCCGGCCGGATGACGTCAGGCGGGCAGCCGCAGCTCGAACGTCGCGCCGTCCGCGTCGCTCCGGACCAGTCGCAGGTCGCCGCCGTGCAGCGCCGCCAACTCCCGCGAGATCGTCAGGCCCAGGCCGGTGCCTTCCGAGCTCTTGGAGCTGACGAAGGGCTCGAACAGACGCTCGGCCAGGCGCGGCGGGATGCCGGGACCGTCGTCGGCCACGCGGACGACGCAGACGCCGTCCTCGGCGAAGGCGCTGACGGCGATGGTCCCCTTGCCGCGCCGCTCGGCCGGGCGGGCGGGGTCGGCCTCGATCGCCTGGCGGGCGTTGCGCATCAGATTGACCAGGATGCGGTAGAGCTGGTCGGGGTCCGCCTCGACCGCGAAACGCGGCGGCAGTTGCTTGACCAGCCGCACGCCGTCCGGCTCCAGCCCGGCGTCCTCGGCGGCCATGTTCAGCGCCTGGGTCAGGACCACCCGGCGCTTCTGCGGCGGCGGCTCCTCGCTCTTGCCGTATTCCAGCACGTTGCGCGACAGGGCCGCCGCCCGGCCCAGCGCCCGCTCAAGCCGCGGCAGCGCCTTGGCCACCTGCGGGTCGGGCGAGGCCGCCAGCCGCTCGGACGCCATCTGCGCCGAGGTCAGCATGTTGCGCAGATCGTGATTGATCTTGGCCACCGCCTCGCCCAGCGCCACCAGCCGGGCGCGCGAGCGCAGCGACTGGCGCACCTCCTCCTGCATCCGCGCCAGTTCGCGCTCGACCCGGCCGATCTCGTCGTGCCGGTCGGACGGCGTCTCGGCTTCGCTTTCGGGGTCGGCGGCGAACCGCTCGATCGAGCGGGTGACGCGGCGCAGCGGACGCAGCACCAGCAGCGCCAGGCCGCCGTAGAGCAGCGCCCCCGCCGTCGACGAGATCAGCAGCGACACCAGCAGGCTGTTCAACAGGAAGGCGCGCAGCTCCAGCTTCAGGGGCTGGGCGGGGGTGACGATTTCTATGAAGTCGCCCGAGCGGTAGCGCGGCCGGGCCTGGACGCGCAGCGACCGGTCAGGATGGCCGAACAGGGTCTTCCACGGATCGGCCAGCCGCGCCCAGCCGTCCTGGTGGCGCAGGTCGATCAGTTCGGGCGCGCGGGGCAGGTTCGGCGCCTGCAGCAGCAGCCGGCGCACGCCCTGCTCGGTCAGGGCCACCGCCTGGACGCCGCCGATCCGCATCAGTTCGGCGGCGGTGTCGTCCTCGACCGCCGAATAGGGCAGGGCCTCGACCCCGACCGAAGCCAGCTCCGCGGCCTGCAGCCGGTCGCGCAGCCAACGCTCGTGGAAGGCCGCCAGATTGGGGGCCATGATCAACGCTTCCACCGCCAGGGTGAAGGCCGCCGTCAGCAGGAACAGGCGGGCCGACAGGCCGTCGGGCGCGCGCGGGCGCAGCCGTTCGCGCCAGTCGGGGGGCGGCCTCAGGCGCGCCGCGAACCGGACCAGGCCCCCGCTCACGCCGGCGCCGTCCGGCCGCGCCGCCGGCGGGCCATCTGGAACAGCTTGATGCCCAGCGGCAGCAGCAGCGACAGGAAGACCACCCCCATCAATGGCCAGAAGAATTGTTTCAGCAGCAGGTCTAGGTCGGGCGTCGCGCCCGCCTCCAGGAGGCCCCCCAGCCGCGAGCCGATCCAGGTGTAGATGAAGGTCGAGGGCAGAAGGCCCAGGAAGGTGGCCGCCACATAGGGCCGCAGCGGCACCGCCATCATCCCCGCCGTGGCGTTGATCAGCACGAACGGCACGCTGGGAATCAGCCGAAGGGTCAGCAGCGTGGTGAAGGCGTTGCGGTCGATGCCCTTGGCCAGCCGGTCCATGAAGCCGGCGTCGGCCTCGAACTTGGCGCGCAGCCAGCTTCCGATCGAGGTGCGATAGACGCCGTAGATCACGACAGACCCCAGGGTGGCGCCGGTCGACTGGGCCAGCATGCCGACCACCGGACCGAACATCATCCCGCCCAGCAGCGTCAGGAACACCGGTCCCGGGATGGTCGAGGCCGTGGCCAGGGCGTAGACGGCGACGAAGCCGATCAGGGCGATCCACCAGTGGTCGCGCGCATAGGCCTGCAGGTTCAGCCCGTGCTCGCGGATCAGGTCCATCGACAGATAGCGGTTCCAGCCCATGGCGAAGAACAGCACGACCAGGCCGGCGACGGCGACGAGCGGCAGAAACCGCCAGGCCCATTCCTTCGCCGATCGTCGCGCCATGCGCCCAATACCCTCGAAAAGCCGGCCGCGCCGTTGACTCGCGCGCCCTTGC
The DNA here is from genome assembly GCA_023390245.1 of Pseudomonadota bacterium. Lineage (GTDB taxonomy): Bacteria > Pseudomonadota > Alphaproteobacteria > Caulobacterales > Caulobacteraceae > Brevundimonas. Next base: position 4,067 of record JAEWDF010000115.1, on the reverse strand, counting down.
GACTTATACGCCCGCCCTTCCTGCGACGGACGTGTTTTTGACCGTCGCGCCAACCTTTAGAGTCAGGAGCCGACCGTGAAGCGGACCTATCAGCCGTCGCGACTCGTGCGCAAGCGCCGTCACGGCTTCCGCGCGCGGATGGCCACCAAGAACGGCCAGAAGATCGTCGCGCGTCGTCGCGCCAAGGGCCGCAAGCGCCTGACGGCCTAAGCGGCTCGGCGTCCGGGACGGACGCATGAGCGACCCCCTACAGATCAAGCGTCTGCTGCGGCGGCCCCAGTTCCTGGCGGCCGCCAAGGGTGTTTCCGAGGCTCGCGGCGCCGTGGTGGTCCAGAAGCTGGATCGCGGCGACGGCCAGCCCCATGTCGGCGTCGGCTTCACCGCCACGCGCAAGGTCGGCGGCTCGGTCGTGCGCAATCGGGCCAAGCGGCGTCTGCGAGAGGCCGCCCGCGCCCTTCTGCCCGACCTGGGCCGGCCCGGCTGCGACTATGTGTTCATCGCGCGCATGGGCACGGCCGAGCGCGACTGGACCCGGCTGCTTGACGACGTGAAATCGGCGCTTACAAGGCTCGCCAACCCCAGTGCGGCGGCCCATATGCCGTCGACGCGACGCCGTTCCGGCGACGCGCCCTCCGCCCGACCATCCGGCCAGGACGACCGAACCCCATGAAAAACGAGACCTCGCGCAACACGATCGTCTTCATCGTGTGCTCGATCCTGATCCTCGGGATCTACTGGTTCACCGTGCTGCGCCCGCAGGCCGAACGCCGCGCCGCCCAGCAGGCGGCCCAGGCCGAACAGTCGCAGACGGCCGAGAACGCCGCCAATACGGCGCTGAGCCCGCAGGGTCCCGTCTTCGTCACCGACCGCACCCAGGCGCTGGGCGCGGCGGCGCGCGTGCCGATCCAGTCGGGCACGCTGAAGGGGTCGCTGTCGCTTCAGGGCGCGCGCATCGACGACCTGTTCCTGACCCAGTACCGCGAAGTCCAGGACGATCCGGCCCCGGTCGAACTGTTCCGCCCGCAGGGCATGGAGCACGCCTATTTCGCCCAGTTCGGCTGGACCGGTCCCAACGTCCCCGGCGGCGTGCCGGGCCCCAACACCCTGTGGCGGCTGACCCAGGGCGCGACGCTGACCCCGTCGTCGCCGGTCACCCTGACCTGGGACAATGGACAAGGTTTGCGCTTTACCCGCATCGTCTCGATGGACGACAAATACGTCTTCTCGGTGAAGGACACGGTGCAGAACCTGGGAACCCAGGCCATCACCGTCGCCCCCTACGGCAGCGTGCAGCGCCAGGGCGTGCCGCCCAGCGCCGGCTCCTCGCACATCGTGCACGAGGGCGCGATCGGCGTGTTCGGCCAGCCGGGCAAGTACGCCAGCGAGCAGAAGAAGTACAAGGACTGGGTCAAGGATCCGCGCATCGAGAAGTCCTCGACCGGCGGCTGGCTGGGCATCACCGACAAATACTGGCTGGCGGCCCTGCTGCCCCAGCAGAACGAGACAATCGAGGCCGAATTCCGCGTGCGCGGCGTCAACGGCGGCCAGCAGCTGGAGGCCAACGCCCTGGGCGCGACGCGCACCATCCAGCCGGGCGGCACGGCGACCGAGACCCAGCGCCTGTTCGCCGGCGTCAAGCGCGCCGAGGTGCTGAAGTCCTACGAGCAGAGCCTGAACCTGCCGCGCTTCGTCTATGCGATCGACTGGGGCATGTTCTGGTTCCTGACGCGCCCGATCTTCTGGATCCTGGAGAACGTCTACGGCCTGGTCGGCAGCTTCGGCGTCGCCATCCTGGCGCTGACCGTCATCGTCAAGCTGGTGATGTTCCCGCTGGCGAATAACGCCTACGCCAGCATGTCCAAGATGCGGAACCTCCAGCCCAAGATGGAGGAGATCAAGAAGAAGTTCAAAGACGATCCGCAGAAGCAGCAGCAGGAGACGATGGCCCTGTACCAGCGGGAGAAGATCAACCCCGTTGCGGGCTGCCTGCCGCTGTTCCTGCAGATCCCGGTCTTCTACGCCCTGTACAAGGTGCTGACCGTCACCATCGAGATGCGCCACCAGCCGTTCCTGGGCTTCATCCACGACCTGTCGGCGCGCGACCCGTCCAGCATCTGGAACCTGTTCGGCCTGATCCCCTGGGATCCGGCGACGGCGCCGCTGGTCGGCGGCCTGATGGCCGGGCCGCTGCACCTGGGCCTGCTGGCCATCGCCTATGGCCTGACGATGTGGCTGCAGACGGCGATGAACCCGCCGGCGGCCGATCCGATGCAGCGTCAGATCTTCCAGTTTATGCCGCTGGTCTTCACCTTCATCATGGCCCCGTTCGCGGCGGGCCTGCTGATCTACTGGGCTTGGTCGAACATCCTGACCATCATCCAGCAGTATTTCATCATGCACCGCTACAAGGCCGACAACCCGATCGACGCCTTCATCGCCCGCATCCGCAAACCGAAGACCACGTGACCGAGGAAACGGACTTCACTCCTGAGGAGATCGAGGCCGCGCGGATCCTGTTCGCGCGACCGGCGACCTTCGTCATGGGCGCGGCCAAGATCGAGCAGCTGCCCGATCCGGACCTGCCGGAGATCGCCTTCGCCGGTCGCTCCAACGTCGGCAAGTCCAGCCTGATCAACGGCCTGGTCGGCATGCACAAGCTGGCCCGCGCCTCCAACGAGCCGGGCCGCACGCGCGAGGTCAACTTCTTCGACCTGGACGGCCGGCTTCGGCTGGTCGACCTGCCCGGCTACGGCTGGGCCAAGGCGTCCAAGGCGACGGTGAAGAAGTTCCAGGACCTGGGCCGCGACTATCTGCGCGGGCGGGTCACCCTGAAGCGGGTCTATCTGCTGATCGACGCCCGCCACGGCCTGAAGTCGGTGGACAAGGAGGCGCTGGACGCGCTGGACCTGGCCGCCGTCTCCTACCAGATCGTCCTGACCAAGGCCGACAAGCTGAAGAAGGGCGAGGGCGAGGCCATGGCCGCGGCGACCCTGAAGGCCATCTCCAAGCGCCCGGCCGCCTTCCCCGTGGTGGCCCTGACCTCTTCGGAAAAGGGAGCGGGGCTGCCCGAGTTGCGGGCCGAGATCATGCGCACCACCGGCGCGACGCTGGACTAGGGTCGGCGCGAGGCCGGCGCTATGAAGGGGCATGAGCTACAAGCCCCTCTTCTCCCGCGCCCTGTCTCTGGCCCCGGATCGGCTGCACTTCGCCGCCCATAGCCACCACCTGTGGCCCGACGTCGGCCTCGAGGCGCAGCAGCAGGCCTGGCTGGACGCCAATCGCCACGCCGACCGCAAATGGGACCTGCTGTTCGGCGAGGTGGTGCCCCAGGCTCAGGCGCATGTGGCGGCCGAACTGGGCCTGCCGTCGACCGACAGCCTGGTCTTCTCGCCCAATACCCATGAGCTGCTGCTGCGGGTCTTCTCGGCGTTCGAGACGCGGCCGGTGCGCATCCTGTCCACCGATGGGGAATTCCATTCGTTCCGGCGCCAGGCCGACCGCTGGGCGGAGGCGGGCGAGGCGGAGCTGACGCGCGTGCCGCTGGCGCCGTTCGACACCTTCCACGACCGTTTCCTGGAGGCGGCGCGGGCCGGCGGTCACGACTGGATCGTGGTCAGCCAGGTCTTCTTCCGCACCGGCGGGCTGTTCGACGGGATCGAGGCGCTGGCGGCGCTGGCGCGGCCGGAGGGGCCGTGGGTGCTGGTCGACGGCTACCACGGCTTCATGGCGACGCCGACCGACCTGTCGACGGTCGCGGACCGCCTCTTCTATGTCGCCGGCGGCTATAAATACGCCATGGCGGGCGAAGGCGCCTGCTTTCTGCACGCGCCGCCCGGCTTCGCCCCGCGCCCGGTCGTGACCGGATGGTTCGCCGAGTTCGGGGACCTGTCGGGGCCGCCGGGCGGGGTGCGGTACCGCAGCGACGGCGGCCGCTTCTGGGGCGCGACCTTCGACTGTTCGGCCCTGTACCGCTTCAATGCGGCGCGGCGCATGCTGGCCGAGGCCGGCCTGACCACGGCCGGGGTCGCCGCCCACGCGCGCGGCCTGGCGGCGCGGCTGCAACGGGC
>JAEWDF010000030.1 GCA_023390245.1 Pseudomonadota bacterium | reverse complement strand
GCCCCGGCCCGCGACGGCGCGGATGGCCGCGCCGGTCGTGATCGAACTGTTCACCGCCCAGGGCTGCGGCGGCTGCGTCGACGCCAATGCGGCGGTCGAGCGCGCGGCTGGGGAACCGGGCGTGATCGTCCTGACCTACGGCGTCGACTACTGGGACTACCTCGGCTGGACCGACACCTTCGCCCAACCCGAGTTCGCCGAGCGGCAGCGCGCCTATCTGGCGCCGCTGCGCCAGCGCGGGGTCTCCACGCCCCAGGTCGTCATCGATGGTCGCCGCCAGGTGTCCGGCGCGCGGGGCCTTGAACTGGAAACCGCCATCGTCCAGGAGGCCGGCCGCCAGATCTGGCCGCCCGAGATCGAATTCCGCGAATCCGGCGACCGCGTCGGGGTCGGCTCCGGCCGTCCGCCGGCCGGCGGAGCCGAGGTGGTGGCCGTCACCTACACGCCCGGCGTCCAGGTCGTGGCCGTCCAGGGCGGCGAGAACCGCGGTCGCGAGGTGCGCCACCTCAACGTCGTGCGCCATGTCGAGCGCCTGGGCGAATGGCGCGGCCGCCCCGCCCTCTATGCCCTGCCCGACGCCGCCTCAGGCGACGCCGTCGCCGTCCTGATCCAGGGCAAGACCGATCGCCGCATCATTGGGGCGGCGGTGAAGGACTAGGATCGGTCGACGTCCGCCTGCGATTGTCTTTCCGGAGATGTCCTCCTGGGCTCCGGGTTCTTTGCTCCGCTCAGCCCCCAAAAGACGGCCGGCCGGAAAGATGGGCCCCGCCTATCGCCCTCACGCGCCCGCCTTCCTGGCGAAGCTCCAGGCTGCGTCGCTGAGGGGACCGACCTGGGCGGCCATGGTGCGGGCGTGGGCGCTGGCGGCCGTGCCGTCGCGGACGCGACCGGCGATGCCCTGGCAGATGGCCGCCAGGCGGAACAGGTTGTAAGCAAAGAGCCAGTCCAGATTGGCGGGACGCAGGCCGGTCGTGGCGGCGTAGCGCTCGGCGGTCTCCTCCACCGAAGGGATGCCCAGAGCCTCCAGGTCGGCGCCGGCCAGGCCGTTGCGCAGGGAGGCGGGGATCACCCAGGCGATCAGCAGATAGGAGAAGTCGGCCATCGGATCGCCCAGGGTCGACAACTCCCAGTCCAGCACCGCGCGGACCCGGGCAGCGTCGGGCGCCAGGATCATGTTGTCCAGGCGGAAGTCGCCATGGACGATGCGGCTGGGGCCCTCCGGCGGCAGACTGTCGGGCAGGAAGGCGGTCAGCCGATCCATCGCCGGGATGGGGTCGATCTCGGAGGCGCGGTACTGTTTGGTCCAGCGGCCCACCTGGCGCGCGAAATAGTTGCCGGCCTTGCCGTAGTCGCCCAGGCCGATGGCGGCGGGGTCGAAGGCGTGCAGTCGCGCTAGCGTATCCGTCTGGGCCTCGTAGATGGCGCGGCGCTCAGTCGGAGCCAGACCCGGCAATTTCAGGTCCCAGAAGACCCGCCCCTCGACCTTGTCCATCACATAGAACATCGAGCCGATGACGCCATCGTCGGTACACAGAGCATGGGGCCGCGCGACCGGGAAACCCTGGGCGTCCAGGGCCGAGATGACGGTGAACTCCCGGTCCACGGCGTGGGCGCTGGGCAGCAGCATGCCCGGCGGCTTGCGGCGCAGGACGTAGCTGCGGCCGGGCGTCGACAGTTCGTAGGTCGGGTTCGACTGGCCGCCCTTGAACTGGCGCACCGTCAATGGGCCGGCATAGCCCGCGACATTGGCCGTCATCCAGGCGTTCAGCGCCGCCTCGTCCAGGCGATATCGGGGATCGACCTCTCGCGTGCCGGAAAAGGCCGCCTGGGCGTCGAGCGTCTCGGTCATCCGTTCCCTCCGCCGGCCGCGTCTTCGCCCGCGTGGTCCGGCGCGGCGATGATGGCGGCCTTCACCGCGCGGCGCCAGCCGAAAAGCAGACGCTCGCGTTCGGCCCCGCCCATGCGCGGCTTCCAGCAGGCCGGCGCCTCGGCCGGGCGATGCTCCAGGTCGTCGACCAGGCCGACGCCGAAGGCGGCCAGGCGCGCGGCGCCCAGGGCGGTCATCTCCTGGAAGGCGGGGCGCTCCACCTCGACCTCGCAGATGTCGGCGACGAACTGCATGGCGAAGCTGTTGGCGGTGACGCCGCCGTCCACCTTCAACGTCTTCAGCGGCGGCGCGCCGTCGTCGGCCAGGGCGTCCAGAAGGTCGCGGGTCTGGTAGGCCAGGGCCTCCAGCGCGGCGCGGACGAAATGGGCCGGGCCGGAATCGCGCGTCAGCCCGACGACCGTCCCGCGCGCCTCCGGCTCCCACCAGGGCGCGCCTAGGCCGGTGAAACCGGGCACCAGATAGACGCCGCCGTTGTCGGGCAGGCCCTGCGCCATCGCCTCGGACTGGCGCGATTCCGAGATCATCCGCGCTCCGTCCCGCAGCCACTGGATCGCCGAGCCGGCCGAGAAGATGGAGCCCTCCAGCGCATAGGCGGTGCGGCTGTCCGCCCCCGCCTTCGTCGCGAATCCCAGCGTGCCCAGCAGCCGCCGGGTCGAGGCGACCGGCGCGGTCCCGACGTTGGCGACTAGGAAGGCGCCGGTGCCATAGGTGATCTTGGCGTCGCCGGGATCCAGGGCGCCGTGGCCGACCAGCGCCGCCTGCTGGTCGCCGGCCGAGCCGGCGATCGGCAGGGCGCGGCCGAACAGCGACGGCTCGCACTCGGCGATCGTCTCGGCGCAGCCGACGATGCGCGGCAGGGCCCGGATCGGCACGCGGAACAGGTCGCACAGGTCGTCGCGCCAGTTCAGCGTCCTCAGGTCCATCAGACTGGTGCGGGCGGCGTTGGTCGCGTCGGTGGCGTGGACCCGCCCGCCGGTCAGCTTCCAGATCAGCCAGGCGTCGAGGGTTCCCAGCCGGACCTCGCCCCTTTCCGCCCGTTCCCGCGCGCCCGGAACGGCGTCCAGCAGCCAGGCGAACTTGGTCGCGGAGAAATAGGGATCGAGGATCAGGCCGGTCGCCGCCTGCACCGCCGCTTCATGCCCCGCCGCCGCCAGCCTGGCGGTGACGTCGGCGGTGCGGCGGTCCTGCCAGACGATGGCGCGGTGGAGCGGCTCGCCGGTCCCGGCGTCCCACATCACAGCCGTCTCGCGCTGATTGGTCAGGCCGATGGCGGCGAAACGACCGATCCCGCCCGCCTGGCGCACCACCTCGCGGCAGGTCTGGAGGGTCGCGGTCCAGATCTCCGCGGCGTCGTGCTCGACCCAGCCGGACCGGGGGAAGTGCTGCGCCAGTTCGATCTGGCTGACGGAGACGGGGCGCAGATCGCCGTTCCGGATGTCGAAGGCGATCGCCCGCGTCGAGGTGGTGCCCTGGTCGATGGCGAGGATCAGGCTCATGCGTCTCTCCCTGCGGCGCCTTAGCGGCGCCGGCGACTTGGGCTAAGGGGAGCATATGACGAACCGCCTGCCCAGCTACGAAGGCGTCCTGGACGCCGTCCGCCGCATCGACGGCGTCGCCGTCCGCACGCCCCTGATCGAGAGCCCCGCCCTGAACGAGCGGATCGGCGGACGGGTGCTGATGAAGGCGGAGACCTTCCAGCGGGCGGGCGCCTTCAAGTTCCGCGGCGCCTACAACCGCATCAGCCGGCTGGACGAGGATGAGCGGCGGCGCGGGGTGGTGGCCTTCTCCTCCGGCAACCACGCCCAGGGAGTCGCGGCGGCGGCGAAGCGGGTCGGGACGCCGGCGATCATCGTCATGCCCGCCGATTCCCCGGCCGTGAAGGTCGAGGGCGTGCGGTCGTTCGGCGGCGAGGTGCGCTTCTACGACCGCTGGCGCGAGAGCCGGGAGGAGATCGGCGCCGCCATCGCGGCCGAGCGCGGATCGGTCCTGGTCCCGCCGTTCGACGATCCCTTCGTCATCGAGGGGCAGGGGACGACGGCGCTGGAGCTGCTGGACCAGGCCGACGCGCCCCTTGATCAACTGCTGTGCGGCGCCTCGGGCGGGGGCCTGATCGCCGGGATCAACCTGGTCATGGCCGAGTGCAGCCCGGACACGCGGGTGTTCGCGGTGGAGCCCGAGGCCTTCGACGACACCGCCCGGTCGCTCGCGGCCGGAGAACGCGTCGGCCATCCGCAGGGGGCGCCGTCCATCTGCGACGCCCTGATGGCGCCCATGCCAGGCAAATTGACCTTCCCGATCAACCGTCGACTCTCGGGCGCCCTGACCGTTGCGGACGCCGAGGTCGCCGAGGCCATGGCCTTCGCCTTCCGCCATCTGAAGCTGGTGGTCGAGCCGGGCGGCGCCGTATCGCTGGCGGCCCTGCTGGCCGGCAGGATCGAAGGCGGGGATCGGACCACCGCCCTCGTCCTCTCCGGCGGCAATGTCGATCCGGCCCTGTTCGCCGCGATCATCGAAGGCCGGTTCACGGCCTGACTTCCCTTCGTGCCCCGCTTCGGGGAAGGTGGCGGAAACGACGGGAGGGCGGCATGCCGAAGACAGGCGAATTGCAGGGGCTGATCGGGCGGGAGGTCGGGGTCTCCCGATGGTTCGAGATCACCCAGGCGCGGATCGACGCCTTCGCCGACTGCACCGAGGACCGGCAGTTCATCCACGTCGATCCCGTGGCGGCCAGGGCGACCCCGTTCGGCGGAACCATCGCGCATGGCTTCCTGACCCTCAGCCTGGCCTCGGCCATGAGCTATGACGCCGTCGCCCCGCTGGAGGGCGTCGCGATGGGCGTCAACTATGGCTTCGACAAGCTGCGCTTCCTCGCGCCGGTCCCGGCCGGGTCGCGCGTGCGCGGCCGGTTCAAACTGCTGTCCGCCGAGGACAAGGGAAGCGGCCGCTGGCTGCTGAAGCACGAGCTGACGGTCGAGATCGAAGGCGGCGACAAGCCCGCCCTGATCGCCGAATGGCTGAGCATGCAGATGGTCCAGGGATGACGCTGGCGGCGGTCGGTGCTAGAGGCCGCGCCATTCCCCGCCGCCAGCCTTCACGGACGCCGCCATGCCCGCCGCTCCCGACTTTCCGCCCGCGCCCGACCGGGTCCAGCCGCAACGCGCCCTGATCTCCCTGTCCGACAAGGCGGGACTGGAGAACGCCGCCCGCGCCCTGGCGGGCCTGGGCGTCGAACTGGTCTCGACCGGCGGCACCCGGGCGGCGATCGAGAAACTGGGTCTGCCGGTCAAGGACGTGGCCGATCTGACCGGCTTCCCGGAGATGATGGACGGCCGGGTCAAGACGCTGCATCCCGTCGTCCACGGCGGCCTGCTGGGCGTGAGGAACGCCCCGGCCCACGCCGAGGCCATGACCGAGCACAATATCGGCCCGATCGACATCGTCTGGATCGACCTCTACCCCTTCGAGAAGACGGTGGAGCAGGGCGGCGGCTTCGAGGCGGCGATCGAGAACATCGACATCGGCGGTCCGGCCATGATCCGCTCGGGCTCCAAGAACCACGGCCATGTCGCCGTCGCCGTCGACGGCGAGAGCATCGGCCTGATCCTGGAGGCGCTGAAGGCCGACGGGTCGACGACATTGGCGCTGCGCAAGACGCTGGCCGCCCGCGCCTTCGCCCGCACCGCGGCCTATGACGCCGCCGTCTCGACCTGGTTCGCCGGCCAGCTCGACGACACGGCGCCGGTGCGCAAGTCCATCGCCGGGACTCTGGCCCAGACGCTGCGCTATGGCGAGAACCCGCACCAGACCGGCGCCTTCTATCGCACCGGCGAGCGCCGGCCGGGCGTGGCCTACGCCGAACAGGTGCAGGGCAAGGAACTGGGCTACAACAACATCGCCGACGCCGACGCCGCCTATGAGTTGGTCGCCGAGTTCGAGGCTCCGGCCTGCGTCATCGTCAAGCACGCCAACCCCTGCGGCGTGGCCGTCGGCAAGGACCTGTCGGAAGCCTACGCCCGCGCGCTGGAATGCGACGCCGTGTCGGCCTTCGGCGGCGTCATCGCCGTCAACCGCCCGCTGAACGGCGACGACGCCCGCGCCATCACCGACATTTTCACCGAGGTGGTCATCGCGCCGGGCGCAGATGAGGAGGCCAAGGCCGTCTTCGCCGCCAAGAAGAACCTGCGCCTGCTGATCACCGACGGCCTGCCCGACCCGCACGGCCCGGGCGAGGTCTTCCGCTCGGTCGCGGGCGGCTTCCTGGTGCAGTCGCGCGACCGGTCGCTGATCAAGCCCGAAGATCTGAAGATCGTCACGCGCCGCCAGCCGACGCCGACCGAGATTCAGGACATGCTGTTCGCCTTCACCGTGGCCAAGCACGTCAAGTCCAACGCCATCGTCTACGCC
>JAEWDF010000026.1 GCA_023390245.1 Pseudomonadota bacterium | reverse complement strand
GCCGCCGGCCGCTGTGGCTCTACGGCCTGCCGCTGCGGATGAAATTCCCCAAGTCCGGGCTCTACATCAGCGCCATTCCGCCGTTCGGCCTGGGCGTCTTCGCCGGCGTGCTGTCGGCCATCATGGGCGTGGGCGGCGGCTTCGTCTTGGTCCCGGCCATGCTGTACGTCCTGCGGATGCGGGCCGGCGTGGTGGTGGGCACCAGTCTGTTCCAGATCATCATCACCACCGCCGTCACCACCATCCTCCAGGCCGGCCGCAACCAGACGGTCGACATCGTCCTGTCGACCATCCTGCTGCTGGGCGGCGTGGTCGGGGCGCAGGTCGGCGCGCGCTTCGCCGGCCGCTTCCGCGCCGAGGAGCTGCGCGCCGCCCTGGGGCTGATCGTGCTGCTGGTCGGCATCCAGATGGGGCTGGAGCTGTTCGTGCGGCCCAGCGACATCTTCCAGATCGCGCCGGGGATCGCGGACTGATGCAGCTTCCGCCCCCGCCCCCCGCCGTCGAGGCGCCCGCGCCGGACCGCTCCCAGGCCACGACCGGGGAGCTGCGCGTCGCCGCCGCCCTGACCGACGCGCGCGTCCACGTCGATTCCAGCTTCCGGGGCGCCTCCATCGTCCTGTACGGCGCCGTGTTCAATCCGACGCCGGAGCCGGCCGACGTGGTGGTCGTCGTGCGCGGGCCCGAGGCGCCGATCCGCCTGGTCAGGAAGACCCGCAACCTGGGCGTCTGGCTGAACAGCCGTCCGGTCCTGTTCGAGGGCGCGCCCGGCTTCTACATGACCGCCTCGACCCGGCCGCTCAGCGCCATCGCCGACTTCGGCCAGCTGCGCCGCCTGGGCGTCGGCGTCGACCACCTCCGCATCGACGCGCCCGAGGAGGCGCGCACCGTCACCCGCTACGGCGTGCGCGACGTGGTCGTCAGCCGCCTGGGCGAGGACTACCTGGACTGGCGCCGCGCCGTGATCCGGCTGAAGGAGGCCGCCGCCCTCTACGACACCGACCCGCAGGGCGTGAAGTTCGTCGACCAGGGCCTGTTCCGCGCCGAGGTCCAGCTGCCCGCCGTGGCGCCCACCGGCAAATACTACGCCGAGGTCTGGCTGTTCCAGGACGGGGAGCCGCGCTCGGTCTCCAATCTGACCATGACGGTCGAGAAGGTCGGGCTGGAGCGCGACATCTACGAGTTCGCCCACCGCCGGCCGTGGCTGTACGGCCTGCTGTGCGTCGTCCTGGCGGCGCTGACCGGCTACGGCGCCTCGCGCATCTTCAGCCGGCGGAGCTGAAGCCCAGTTCGGCGCGGACGGCCTCGGGCGACACGCCCTGCCCGCGCAGTTCCGCCAGGGTGACCGACCGGTCCCGCTTGGCGTAGCGTCGCCCGTCCGGCCCCACGACCAGCGGATGGTGGCGATAGGCCGGCGCCGGCCAGCCCGTCAGCGCCTGGATCAGCCGCTGCACATGCGTCGCCTCGAACAGGTCCCGGCCCCGGATCACATGGGTCACGCCCTGCAGCGCGTCGTCGTGGGTCACGGCCAGATGATAGGCGACCCCGACGTCCTTGCGCGCCAGGACCACGTCGCCCGCCGCCTCGGGCCGCACGGGGACCACGCCCGTTTCACCGCGCGGCCCCTCCCCCTCCTCCACGAAGGCCAGGCCGGCCCAGGCGGCGTCGCCCAGCGCCCGGCGCGCGGCGTCGAGCGACAGCCGCCAGGCGAACGGACGCCCCTCGGCCAGCAGCCGCGCCTCCTCCTCCGGCGGATGCGGTCCGGGCCGCACCGCCTCCATCGCCCCGTGCGGCGCGTCGCCGATGGCGTCCAGGATCTCCCGCCGCGTGCGGAAACAGCGATAGAGCAGGCCCCGGCCGCGCAGCGCCTCGATCACGCCGGCGTAGGCGTCCAGGTGATCCGACTGGCGCCGTACCGGCCCGTCCCAGTCCAGCCCCAGCCAGGCCAGGTCCTCCAGGATTCCCGCCTCGTATTCCGGCCGGCAGCGCGTGGGGTCGATATCCTCGATCCGCAGCACGAACCGCCCGCCGGCCCGCCGCGCCGCCGTCCAGGCCGTCAGGGCCGAAAAGGCGTGGCCCTTGTGCAGGCGGCCGGTCGGCGACGGGGCGAAGCGGGTGACGAACATCGCCGCACCCTAGCGGTTTCCGGCCCCGGACTGGAGAGTGCGCTTGCGGCGGCCCGCCCGCGCCTTAAGACTGGCGCCATGGCCGTCGCCCCCACGCTCGAACAGATCGCCGCCGCCCGCGAGGCCCTGGCCGCCGCCGACCCGGCGCTGGGGCGCGCCCACGCCCAGACGCCCGCGTTCGAGTGGCGGCTGCGGCCGGGCGGCTATGAGGGTCTGTTCCGCATGATCGTGGAGCAGCAGGTCTCGGTCGCCGCCGCCGCCTCCATCTGGGCGCGCACGGTCGCCGGCCTGGGCGGCCAGGTCACGCCGGAGGCGGTGCTGGGGCACGACGTCGACGCGCTGCGGGCCTTCGGCCTGTCGGGTCAGAAGGCGAAGTACGGCCAGGAGATCGCCCGCGCCCAGGTCGAGGGGCGCATCGACCTGGAGCATATGCAGACCCTGTCGGACGAAGAGGCCGTCGCCGCCCTGACCGCCATCAAGGGCGTCGGCAAATGGACGGCCGAGACCTATCTGATGTTCTGCGAGGGGCGGCTGAACGTCTTTCCGGGCGGCGACGTGGCCCTGCAGGAGGCGATGCGCTGGGCCGACCGGGCCGAGTTGCGCCCCAACGAAAAGCAGGCCTATGTCCGCGCCGAAGCGTGGCGGCCGCACCGCGGGGTGGCGGCGCACCTGCTGTGGGGCTGGTACGGCGCCGTGCGGCGCGGCGAGATCGCGCTGGAGGAACCGACCCCGTGACGCCGATCGATCCCGAACTGACCGCGCCGCTGCGCGATCCGCGCACCATGCTGGCGGCGCTGGACTTCGCCGGCGTCGCCGTCTTCGCCGCCACGGGCGCCCTGGCCGCCGCGCGCGAGAAGCACGACGTGGTCACCTTCGCCTTCTTCGCCGCCATCACCGGCGTCGGCGGCGGCACCCTGCGCGACCTGCTGCTGGGCCTGCCGGTCTTCTGGGTGCAGGACTGGCGCTATATCGCCGTCTGCCTCTTAGCCGCGGTCGGGCTGTGGCTGGCGGGGCCGCGCGACTGGCGGTTCCGCGCCCTGCTGTGGCTGGATGCGGCGGGTCTGGCCGCCTACGGCGTGCTGGGCGCCGCCAAGGCCGAGGCGGTCGGCGCGCCGGCGCTGATCTGCATCGTCATGGGGACCCTGACCGCCTGTTTCGGCGGGGTGGTGCGCGACACCCTGGCGGGCCAGCCGTCCATCCTGCTCAGGCGCGAGATCAACGTCTCGGCCGCCATCGCGGCGGCGACCCTGTACATGATCGCGCGCGCCCTGGACGCGCCGATCTGGCCGGCCGCCATCGGCGCCTCGGCCTGCGGCTTCCTGATCCGCGCCGGCGCCCTGCGCTGGGGCTGGAGCCTGCCGGCCTTTCCGTCGCGCGACTGAGAGAAATCGTCGCCGCGTCGTCATGGCGGCGTCGTCGAATCAGGCGTAGGCTTTGCGGACCAGACTAGGGAAGGAGACGCGTCTTCAGTCCTGTCGCCTCCGCACCCCCCGCCATCGACGGGAGGGCCTGATGCAGGTCCTCCAGCGACCGCCCGCCGGTTTCCCCGCGCTTGTCCTGAACGCCGACTTCCGGCCGCTGTCCTACTATCCGCTGTCGGTGTGGCCGTGGGAGGAGGCGGTCAAGGCGGTCTATCAGGACCGCGTCGACGTGGTGTCGCTGTATGACAAGGTGGTGCGCTCGCCGTCCATCGAGATGCAGCTGCCCAGCGTGATCGCGCTGAAGAGCTATGTCGACCAGGACCGCAGCCCCGCCTTCACCCGCTTCAACGTCTTCCTGCGCGACGGCTTCGCCTGTCAGTATTGCGGCGAGACGACCGAGCTGACCTTCGACCACGTCATCCCACGTTCGCACGGCGGGCGCACCACCTGGGACAACATCGTCGCCGCCTGCGGTCCCTGCAATCTGAGGAAGGGCGGCCGCACGCCCCGACAGGCCCTGATGCCGATCCGGCGCGAGCCCTATCGCCCCAACGCCTGGCAGCTCCAGGAAGCCGGTCGCCGCTTCCCGCCCCACTATCTGCACCAGAGCTGGATCGACTACCTCTACTGGGACATCGAACTGGAGCCCTGACCTGAGGCCTTGACTTGAGGCCTTGGCGAGGACGGCCGGCGCCGCCTGGCGCCGGCCGAAAACGCTTTCCGGTCCGGGTCAGCCGACCGGCTGGCCTTCGCCTTCCACCGCGATGTCCAGTTCCTGCTCGTACGGCGCGTTCTGGTCCAGCTCGACGATGATGGCCGTGTAGCCCAGCCGCAGCAGCTCGCCGAGCCGCTCGATCGAGTTGACCACGATCGGCAGGCGGTTCCCCTGACCCTCGCCCGCCGGGGCGATCAGGCCGATGGCCAGGTTGGCCGGCAGGCGGATCTCGCCATCGGCGCCGACCACGCCGCCCAGCGGCGCCAGGAACTGGCTGATCAGGTACTGGCGGATGTCCGCGTCCGTGTCGCCGATCACCGTCTGGCCGTTGATGGTGTAGACGGCGCCCCCGCCGGTGGTGATCTGGCTGAACGAGCCGACGATCGTTCCCCCCGGCGCGTTCACGGTGACGGCGCCGGCGTCGACCGTCAGGTTCACCGCCGAGTTGGAGTTCACCGTCAGCGCACCCGGCGTGGTCACCGACAGGACGATCGGGCCGGCGGCGCCCAGGCTGACGTCGCCGCCGCTGGTGATCGAACCGCCGATGCCGCCGCCCGAGACCAGGACGACCGGCCCGTTGGCCGTGATCACGCGGTTGGTGTCGCCGCCGGAGTTGATGTTCACCGCCCCGCCCGCCGACAGCGCGCCGGCGCTGGAGCCGCCGGAGACGATCGTCACCGAGCCGCCGGCGATGATCGGACCGACGTCGTTGCCGGCCACGTTCGCGTTCACATTGCCGAGGGTGTCGAGCGTGTGGGCGCTGAACACCTGGTCGCCGCTGAGCGTCGAGCCGTAGTCGCCGGCCAGCTTTACCGTCTGGGCCGACAGGTCGCCGCCGGTCACCGTCATGGCGCCGAGCCGCAGCGCCTCGGTCCCGGCGTTCTGCAGCGTGACGTCGCCGTCGAGCGCGGACGACCGGCCGCCCCCGGCGATGAAGGCCACGCTCTGGGCGCCGTCCGTGGTGCCGATCAGGTTCGGCTGGAACAGGATGTTCCCGCCTTGGCCCGAGGGGCGGCTGGTGTTGAAGGTCGTCAGCGCCCGGGTCAGGCGCACGGTTGAGCCCGGTGCGTCCAGGAAGCTGAGGCTGGCCCCCGAATAGGCGTCGCCCGTCAGCACCACCCGGCCGCCCCGGATCGTGACCGCTCCGGCCGAGACGATCGAATCCAGCGACGCATCGCCCCGCCCGACGTCGAGGTCGAAGGCCGAGGTCGACTGGATGCGGCCCAGGGTCGCCGTTCCGCCGCCCGTCGCGATGGTCGTCGGTCCGTCGAGCCGGCTCAGGCCGATCAGGCTGAACCCGCCGCCGTTGGTGGCGTAGGCGCCGGTCAGGCGGATATCGGCGGCGGTGAAGCTTTGGCCGCCGCTCGTGCGCGCGCCGGCGGCGTTGATCCGGCCGCCCTTCGCCGACAGGCCGGCGAGGGCCGTCCTGGAACCGACCGCGCCCAGCCAGGCCTCCCCGTCGCCCGCGTCCACCGTCAAGGCATGGGCGCCGTCCACGGCCTCCAGCACGATGTCGCCGCCATGGCTGGCGATCGACACGGCGCCGTCCAGCGTCGTCGCGCCGCCGACCGTGAAGCCCCCGGCCGCGTCATAGGCGCCGGACAGGCCGACGCGGGTCGCGGCGTAGGTCTGGCCGCCCGTGGTCCTCGCCCCGTCCGTGACGATCGCGTCGCCGCTCACCGACAGGCTGTCGAGCGCGGTCGCACCGCCCACGGCGCCCAGCGCCACATCGCCGCCGCCCGCCGCGACCGACAGGGCATGGGCCCCGTCCACCGCGCCCAGGACGGCGTCGCCGCCGTGCGTCGAGACCGACACGTCGCCGGTCAGCGTGGTCGCGCCGGCGGAGAAGTCGCCGCCCGAGGTGCGATAGTCGCCCGCCAGCCGGATCGCCGCGCCGGAGAAGCTCTGGTCGCCGGTCGTGACCGCGCCGGTCGCGCTGATCGAGGCCCCGGCGACCGTCAGGCCCGACAGGGCGGCCTGGCCGCCGACGGCGCCGAGCCGGACCAGGCCGTCGCCGTCCACCGCCAGGGCGGCGCCGCCCGCCTGGGCCGCGTCGACCCCGGCCAGGGCGATGTCGCCGCCCCGGACCGTCAGCGCCGCGTCTCCGGTCAGCATGACGGCGCCGGCGAAGTCCAGGCCGCCCGAGCCGGCGATCACCTCGCCCGACAGCCGCGTGCCGGCCGCATCGGCCGTCAACGCCAGGCCGTCGATCTCGACGGCGTCGAAGCTCAGCGCGCGGCGGCCGTCCAGGGTCGCGGTCTCGGCGTAGCGGCCGGTCTCCACGAAGATGGCGTCGTCCTCGCCCGACTTGTCGAAGGCGGTCTGCAGCGACAGGGACCGCGCCCCGGCGCCCGCATCGCCGACGCCGACATGGAAGGCGCCGGTGTCGTGCGAGCCGTCCCAGCCCTCGACATAGCTGGCGTCGGCGCTGGCCAGGGCGACGGCGAAGTTGAAGGCGTCCTGCAGCGTCTTCTGGAAATAGGTGAACTGGGCGCCGTCCGACCGATGCTCGGCGTTGCGGACGGTGAAGTCGTATCCCTGGATGTTCAGCGCGCCGAAGTCATGGAGCGCCGATTCGTCCTGGGCGTAGACCCCGTTGGCCTCGCCGAAACTGTTGCCGGCCCCGATGGTGATGTCGGTCAGCTTCTGGTCGCTGCCGCCGACGGCGCTGTTGCGCTGGTAGAGCGCCAGCCCGCCCCAGGCGTTGCCCGAGGTGGCGGAGTTCGTCACCCGCACATCGGCGCTGTCGGTGATCGAGACGCCGTTGCCGCTGGCCACGCCGGTCACGGTCACGCCGTCGATCACCGCGCCGACCACCGCGTTCAGGTCCAGGCCGGTGCGGCCGGTGTTCTGGATCGTCACGTCGGCGATGGAGAAGCCGCGGCGGCGCAGGTCCGGCGTGAACGCGCCCCCCGTCTCGACCTTGACGCCATAGCCGGAGCCGCCGCTGAGGGTGAAGCCAGACAGCGACACATCGTCGGCGTGGACGCGGATTCCGTAGGTCGCGGCGCCCGAGGCGTCGATGATCGCGCCCGCCCGGCTTTGGCCGATCAGCGAGACGCCGTCGGCGAAGAACTCCAGGGTGGAGGATAGGGTGTGAACGCCGTTGGCCACATTAACCGTGTCGCCCGCTGTCGCCAGGCCGACCGCCCGGCCGAGATTGCCCGCCGTCGCCGTGGCGAACAGTTGGCCGTCGCGGAGGTTGACGAAGCCGTAGGCGGCGTTGTCGATGCGGTGCGCGATCCGGTCCTCGATCTCGAACAATTCCGCCAGCGTGGCCTCGTCAACATCGACGCCGTTAATCGTGTTTGCGCCGCCCGCCAGGTCGATGGTCGCCGCCCCGACGTTACGGATGGCGATGCCGTCCGCACCGGTGCTGATGGTGTTGCCGAGGAGTTGCAGGTTCGCGGCCGCCGACGAGGACGACAGGCCGATGCTGTTGTCGGTCAGGGTGTTGTTGCGGAAGACGATGTTCGGCCCGGCGTCAGCCGAAAGGAAGACGCCGGCGAAGATGTCGGCGGGGTTCAGGCCCGAAGCCTGGTAGTTGACGACCTTATTGCCCTCGATCACCAGCCCCGGCGAGGTCGGCGTATTATAGGCGCCGCCCCAGATTTGGATGCCCAGCGCCATCTCGTAGCCGCCCATGTCATAGCCGACCCCCGTCCCATCGAGGACGTTGTTGCGGATGACGCCGCCGCTGTAGGTTCCGATCTGCATGGCCGCATAGGCCACGCCCATGAAGCGGTTGTTCTCGATCAACGGATTGATCAGGTGGCCCATGTTGACGCCGGTCACGATGCCGGAGCCGAAGTAGTTGCCGTCCAGATGGAAGTCGCTGAACGGCTGGCCGCCCTGGAATAGGCCCCTATCGCTGACGCCGGTGAAATCATTGCCCGAGACGGTCAGACCATGCAGGCCGTCGCCCGCCCCGCCGCTGGCCCACAGGAAGCCCGCGCCGCCTTGTCCCGCAAACAGGTTGTTGGCGATCAGGGCGTCTTTGGTCGTGCCGGTCAGATAGATCAGGCCATTTCCAGCGTGTCCGCCGGGCGCGTCGAAGATGTTGTTGACGAGCCGGAAGCCGTTGGCCGTGCCCGACGTCTCGACCAGACGTCCGCCGCCTCCCGTGAAAGTGAAGCCGTCGATGGTCACGTCCTTGGCCGTGACCCGGAACACATAGGGCCCCGACCCGGTCAGGACGGATTCCGCCCCCCGGTCGCCGGGCGCGGCGGCGCCGTCGCCCGTCGCCGCATGAACGCCGGCGTTGGCGCCCAGCAGGGACAGCGACTTGTTGATGACGACGTTCTGATCGGCGTAGTCGCCCGCCGCCACCCGAACGGTGTCGCCGGTCAGCGCCTGGTTGACACCGGTCTGGATGGTTCGCGAGATGAAGGTGTCATCGACATCGACGCCGCCCAGGGTCAGCGTGCCCGCGCGCGCCTGGTCGGTGTTCCCGACATAGGTCAGCACCGCGCCGCCGGTGAACGTATTGCCCTTGAAGATGGCGTCCCAGTCCAGTCCATCGACTAGACCGCCGACCGAACGAACGGCCAGGGCGACATCGTTGAAGGTATTGTCAGCGATCGTGACCGCACCGGCCTTTCGCGCTTGCCAGGCCTGGGAGGAAATCAGCCCCTGGACGTGGACGCCGCTTTCGTCAGCCTGCCCGTTGCCGTTGAAGATGTTGCCGGACACCAGACGTTGCGACGCATCGGCGCTGAGGCCGACGCCGGCCCCCACGACGACGATCTTCTGACCCAGATCGCCGCTGGTGAAGATGTTGTCCTGGATCTTGAAACGCTCGACCGTCGACCAGGGCGCGCCCGAATTGTTGGTGAAGCCGCTGATGTAGAGATTGATGTCGGCGCGCGATCCCGTGTTGTCGATCACGGAATTACGCAGGGTGAAGGCGTCGCCCGTCACCTCGACCGTCTTGCCGGAACTTCCAGCCATCGGCGCAAAGCCCAGACCCTGGATCGTGACATTCGAACCCGTGACGTAATGGTGGGCTCCGAAGGACGCGCTCGCCAAAGCGGTGATCCAGGCGCCGACATCCCGCGCATCGGTGATCACGTCGCCGCTCGCATCGACGCCTTGCAGCGTCAGATTGTCCTTGGCGATCAACAGGCCATAGGTCCGGCCGCCCAGGCTGGCGCTCTCGGAATAGTCGCCGGCCTGGATGCTGATCACGCCGCCGCTTCGGGCGTCGCGGACGGCGTTGTTGATCTGCAGGCCGTTTATGACGCTGAAGGCGTTGCTCCCGCCCGTGCCGGTCCAACCTTCGATCGAGCTGCCCGCCGCCTTGGTCAGCGCGAACGCTTGCGCATCGGACAGGGTGCGCTGGAAGACAGTGCTGGTCGCGCTTTCATGGACGATATGGTCGAACCCCTCGATCGTCAGCGCGCCGATGTCATGCAGAGCGGAACTGTCTTGCATATACAGGCCTGCAGCTTCGTCGAAACGGTTCGAGGCGTCGACGGTAATGTCGCGGACCTGCTGATCGAAAGCGTTGTTCTCCTGATACAGCGCCAGGCCGCCCCACGTGTTGCGCGAGGTGGTGGAGTTCGTTATCCGCACATTGGCGCTGTCGGTGATGGCGATGCCATTGCCAGAGGCGGTGTTGGTGACCGTCACCCCGTCGATCAGGCCGTCGACCACCCCGTTCAGATCCAGACCGGTGCGGTACGAACCGTCGATGTTTAGGTCCGAAGCCGTGAAATGCAACATCCGCGCGCCGGTCCCGCCCTCGGCCTGGACCTTGATGGCGTAGGTGTGCTGCCCCGTCCTCGTCGGCCCCTTGAAATCGAAGCCCGACAGCGTCACCCCGTCGCCGGTCACATAGAGGCCGTAGGCCGTCACACCCGAGGCGTCGATGGTGGTCAGGCCGCTGCCCGCGCCGATCAGCGACACCCCATCCACCGACAGGGTCGAGCCCAGGACGAAGGTCCCCGCGCCGACGTTGACCAGGCCGCCGCTGACCACGGCCTTTACGCCCGCCTGGATGGTGGCCATCTGGCCAAGGGCGCTGCCCTGGTTGGCGTCATTGCCGCCCACGCCGACATTGACCGACGTCCGGTTGGAGAAGTTGTAGCCCTGGTCCTGGGCCGACATGCCGTCGTTGGCCGCCGACACCGCCAGCAGCGCGGCCTGCACCGCCTCCGAGGCCGTGGCCGCGATCTTCACGGCGTTGCCGACCAGGCCGCCCGGCGTCTGGTGGCCGTTCAGGTGGAAGTTCAGCCCCCACTCGTTGCCGTATTGACCCTCGCTGTTGCCCGAGATGTCGACCGCGAAGCCCTCGACGTTCAGCAGGCCCGCGTCGGTGTACTGGACCGAGATGGCGCTCTTGGTGTTGTCGATCGTGTTGCCGGTCAACGATCCGGTGTTGCGGCCGTCGATCAGGACGCCGTTGCGGACTCCGTGGATATTGTTGTTCTGGATCGTGAAATTATCCGCGCCGTTCCATACCGCGATGCCGCGCGTGGTCCCGCTCTGGCCGGCGTCGTTCCAGCCGTAGGTCAGCCAGGACTCATCGGCCGGACCCGCGATCTCCAGGCCCTGGATCGTCACCCCGTCGGCGTTGACGGTCAGGCCGTTCATGTCGCCCGACGCGAGCGCCGGAATCACGATCTTCGCGCCCGACGAACTCGTCAGCGTCAGGCCGTCCTTGTTGATGATCGTCCCGCCGGCGTAGTCGCCGGCCTCGATGTCGATCGACGCGCCGGCCAGGGCGACATCGACGCCGTTCTGGATGACGCCGCCGTTGCGGATGTTGACCTGGCTGGCCTGGCCGGTCAGGCGCTGGCCCGCGCCGAGGCGGACGCCGGCGTTCAAGTTGACCGTCAGGCCGCTGGCCCCGCCCTCGTCGTTCAGCGACAGGGTGTGAGCGTTGGCCTGGGCCGAGCTGTCGATGGCCGAATTGACCGTGATGCTGTTCTCGGCCTGCAGGATGACGTCGCCGGTGGCCAAGTTGTTGACCACGGCGGCGGCCTCGCCGGCGTCGACCACCAGGTCGACGGGGTCGATCAGCCAGCCGCCGCTTCGGCCCTCGGCCGCGCTGGCGTCGACGACCAGGCCCGCGTCGAGTCCGACCGTCCGACCCGAGGTCTCGACGAAACCGCCGTCGCCGCCGGCCGCGCCGCCGCGGGCCGAGAAGGTCCCGGCGTAGTCGCCGCGCCCGTCCGCCGTCGCCACGATGGAGCCGCCGTCGCCGGCCCCGGTCGCGTCGGCGTTCAGCACGGCGTCGGCCGTACTCGCGATCGTCGCGCCCGTGATGGAGATCTCCCCGCCCCCGGTCGCGCCCGAGGCGTTCAATTCGCCGCCGACGGTCACGCCGCCGCCGACCGCCTCCAGCACGATGGCGCCGCCGTCCTGGCGCGCCGAGGCGACCGACACCAGGCCGCCGCTGTTGATGACCTGGTCGACCACCGCGCCCGCCGCGGCGGCGCTGAGCTGCACCCGGCCGCCGTCGACCAGGATGGAGCCGTAGTTCTCGACCAGGGGCGTATGCGCGCCCAGGCCGATCTCGATCAGGCGGTCGCCGGCCAGGTCCAGGGTGAAGGTCTCGCCGGCGGCCAGGGCGACGCGGCCCAGGCGGGCGTTGATGACGCCGTCGTTGCGGACGTGCGGCGCGACGAAGGCGGCCAGGCCCGCATCGGCGATGTTGATGGTCCCCAGGGTCGTGACCGAGCCGGAGGTCGCGCCGGTGAAGGCCAGCCGGTTGTCGCCGGCCATGAAGCGGTCGATGTCGAGCTTGCCGGTCGAGGCGACCAGGCCGCCGACGTTCACCGTCGAACTGGCCGAGAACAGCACCCCGTTCGGGTTCAGGATCACCACCGTGCCGTTGGCGTTCAGCATGCCGTCGATCTGGCTGGGCATGCCGCCGCCGGAGATGCGGTTGACGGCGATGGAGTCCGTCCCGGGCTGGTGGAAGCTGACCCCGGCGTCCTTGCCGATGTCGAAGCTGCGCCAGTCGATGACTACCCGGTCGGTCGACTGGTTCACGTCCAGCCTGGACCCGTCGGTCGCGAAGCCGGCCTGGCCGCGCACCACGTTCGGGTTCTGCGGCAGGGCGTTGCGGTCCACGGCATGGGGCGGGGCTGCGCTTTGGGCGAAGGCCGGCGCGGCGGGCAGGCCCAGCAGGGCGATGGCGGCCGCCGAGGCCATCAGAACGGACCGGGCGCCGACCGAGGCGGTCGGGGCGATCGGGGAGCGAGAGGCTTTACGCGTGTTCATGGTCGTCTCCGGACCCCGTTTTCCGCCCGGGGCTGGGCGTGATGTCTTGATCGTGCTCAGAAGGCCGCCGACAGGGTGAAGAAGACCCGGCCGTCGCGGTCGCCGCGGGAGGCGACGTCGCGCTCGAAGGGCTGGGCGAATTCCAGGCTGCCGGCGACGACGTCGTTCAGCGCCACGCGGACGCCGACGCCGGCCGAACCCAGGCTGTCGCGCCGCGCCTCGCCCGGCAGCGGGTCGATCTGGCGGACGGCGCCCGCCTCGTAGAAGACGTAGGGTTCGATCGAGGCGAGGCCGGCGCCCCGGAAGGTGCGGAACAGCTCCACCTTGCCGGCCAGGCCGTCGTCGCCGGTCAGTTCGGAGTTGTCGAAGCCGCGGCCGTAGCTGGAACCGCCCAGGCCGAACTCCTCGGAGGCCAGCAGGCTGTGGGTCGAGACCTGGGCGGCGACGGCGACCTGGACCATGACCTCCTGGACCAGGGGCCGGGTGTGGGACAGTTCGATGTTGAAGCGGGTGAACTGGGCGCTGCCGGTCGCGCGCGACTTGTCGGCGTCCCCGTCCTCGGTCGCGCCGAAGACGTTCAGGCCCTGGGTCAGGGCGACGCGGCCGCTGGTGAAACCGCCGGACACGTCGGCGTAATTGCCCAGGAACTCCGCCGACAGGGTGCGAATCTTGTCGTCGAACAGGGGATCGATCAGGTCGTTGGCCGAGTTCGAATCCCGCGCGGTGAAGACCGAGCGGACGAAGACGTTCATCGCCCGGCTGCGCAGGATCGGATAGTCGAGCCCGGCGCCCAGGGTGGTGCTCTCGCCCTCCAGCCCCAGGGCGCGCAGTTCGTCGCCCGGCCGGGTGCGCGCATAGCTGCCGAAGGCGTTCATCCGCAGGCCGGAACCGCCCAGCGGCTGTTCATAGCTCAGCGCCACGAACCCCAGTTCGTTGTCTTCGGGCGCCGCGACCACGGTGGCGGAGATGCGCTCCCCCAGGCCCAGGCCGTCATTGAAGATCGCCCCGCCATAGACCTGGACGGGCCCCAGCCAGCGGGTGCCCCGGTTGTCCACCGCGACATAGGCCTCGAACGGCCGACGTTCGACCACGAGGCTGAGGTCGGCCGCCGCGGCCAGGGTCGGCGAGGGGGTGACCACCGAGCGCACGTCCAGCCCCTTGAGGTCGCGCGTCAGCAGCAGGGCCCGTGACAGCGCCGCGCCGTCGGTCGGCCGCGAGGCGGTCACGGGCGCGAGATAGCGCTCGAGATAGGGGCGATAGCCGCCCGCATTCCCCTCGATCCCGACCTTGTCGATATAGCCTTCCAGGATCTGGATGGTGACGACGCCGTCCTCGATCCTTTGCGGCCCGACCACGGCGCGCGACAGCACCATGCCGCGGCGGCGGTATTCCGCGGTCACTTCCTCGGCCAGCTGGAACACCGCCGCCAGCGGGATCTCGCGATTGAGATAGGGGGCGGCCAGACCTTCCAGCACGGCCATCGGCACGGACACGGCGCCCTCGAAACGCACCTCGGTCAGCACGACCCTCAGCGCGCTCTCGGGCGCGTCCTGCTGTCGGGGCAGAAGCGGAACCTCCACGGGCGAGACGGTCGGCAGGTCCGGGCGCTCCCGCAGGCGGGAGTCGATGCGACCCGGGTCGACGGGCGCGGTCTGCTGTTGCGCCAGGGCGGACGTGGCCGTGGCGACTAGCAGAAATGCGGCCGCGCTGGCCGCCAATTGACGCCCGATGCCCATAGATCTCCCCCCAGAGCTCCTGATATCGCGGGCCACATATCAGCACTCCGCGAACAGAGTCCAGAGCGCTTGACTCTCGTTAACCAAGCTCTTTTCCGAATCCGGACCAATTTTTCTGAAATTACCGACCACGAAACGACCGGGAATCGATCGCCTGTCAGGCGAATTTTATTATTCACATGAAAAGTATTTGTATTGATGCGAAACATCGTCATCTACTCTTGATTTACAGGTAAGCTTTCCGCGTCATTCATAAATCTATACTTTGATAAGTATATTTTAACTATTCTTGTTGAGCGCACTTTTATGCGCGTCGGAGATGCTGCGGGTCGACGGAAATGACCTGGAGCCGGCCGACATGCCGCGGGCCTTCAAGACGATGCTTCTGGCGGTCGCCGCCCTGTCCCTGGCCGGGGCGGCCCGCGCCGGGACCGGCCTCGAGTCCGGCCTGCAGCGCGCCTTCCTGGCGGAGGCGCCGCCGCCGCTGGGCGGCCCCGCCCCGCGCTGGGCCGCGATGCTGGAGCGCATGTCCGCCGAACCCGGAGCCTGCGAGCCCGGCGCGAAGATCGCGACCGCCGACTGCCGTTTCGAGGCCTGGCAGAACAAGATGGCCAAGCTTCGCGACCGCTCGCCGCGCAAGCGGCTCAAGGAGGTCAACCAGCGCGTCAACGCCCTGACCTATGTGGCCGACAGCGCGAACTGGGGCGAGGCCGACTACTGGGAAACCCCGCGCGAGATGTTCGAGCGGGGCGGCGATTGCGAGGGCTTCGCCGTGACCAAGTATTTCGCGCTCCAGCAGCTGGGCTTCACGGCCTCCGACATGCGCATCGCCGTGGTCTGGGACGACGCCGACCGGGAGCAGCACGCGATCCTCCTGGTGCGCCTGGGCGAGGACGACATCGTGGTGCTGGACAACAAGCGCGCCGAGCTCGCATCGGCGACGCGGCTGTCGGACCGCTACCGGCTGATGCTCTATCTGAACGACGGCCAGATCGCCCTGCCCGCCGTCCCTCTCCAGACGGCGCGGCGCGCCCCGTCGCGGGCGCGGTTGATCAACGGCGGCCGCACCCTGGCCCTGCGCATCGAGCCGCGCCGCGAACGCCCCGACCGCATCATCCCGGCCGAGCCCGCCTTCGCCCTGGCCGTCGCGGAAACCGCGGTCCCGGCCGGGCGATAGGACCCGTCTCCCGAACCGGGCCGCGCCGAGGCCGGGATGTCGCCCAGCTCTAGCCGCCAGACGACAACCGGTCCCAGGCCACGGCGTGGACCCGGTCGCGGCCCAGCAGGGCCGTCATCGGCGGCTGGGCGAACAGGCCGGCGATCGCCGGGTCGCGCACCGACAGCCCGCCCGTGAAGGCGCCGAAGGCCGGCAGGACCAGGCGCGAGCCATCCGTCACGAAGCAGGTGCGCCGCACCCCCCGCCCATAGGCCACAACGCGGGCGCAGGGGTGCAGATGGCCGGCCACCTCTCCATGGCGGTCGTCGCCGTCGGCGCGCGGCTCCGGCTCGTGGGTCAGACGCAACGCCCCCAGCGCCAGGTCGCCGACGATGCGGCCCGGCAGGCGCGCCAGGATCTCGGCGTCTCCCGCCTGGGACAGGGCCAGGGCCTCGCGGTCGTGGTTGCCCTCCAGCCAAAGCCAGTCGCGGCCGGCCGCCAGCCGATCCAGCCGCGCCCGGTCCTCGGCCGCCATGCGCGGGACGGCCTTCGTGTCATGGAAACTGTCGCCCAGCAGGATCACCCTCTCCGGCGCCAGCGCCGCGATCTCCGCCTCCAGCCGGTCCAGCGTCGCGCGGCTGTCGTAGGGCGGCAGAAGCTGACCGCGCATGGCGAAGGCGGATCCCTTTTCCAGGTGCAGGTCGGCGGCGACCAGCGCCCCGTGCGCCGGCAGCCACAGGGCGCCCGAGCAGCGCAGCACGCACGCCTCCCCGGCGACGAGGACGCTGAGGGAGCCGCACGCCCTGCGGGCCAGGCTCCGGCGCAGGGCGGCGTTCATGGGACGGCGCGCACGGGGGCCTCCTCCATCACCTCGGCGATCAGGGCCTCGGCGGATTCGTCCAGGATCATCTCGGCGGCGTCGCCGGGCACGCGCTCGCGCCCGATCTGGACCAGCACCGGCACGCAGAAGGGCGACGGCCGGGTCAGCGGCACATGGCGGATGCGCCCCTCGATCCGCCCCAGCATCTGGCCCAGGCGCGCGATGTCCAGCAGGCCCGAGGCGGCGTCGGCGCGGGCGGTCTTCAGCAGCAGATGGTCGGGCTGGTGGCGGCGCAGCACGTCGTAGATCAGGTCGGTCGAAAAGGTCACCTGCCGCCCGGTCTTCTCGGCGCCCGGCTGGCGTCGCTCGATCAAGCCGGAGATCAGGGCGCAATTGCGGAAGGACCGCTTCATCATGAAGCTTTCCTCCAGCCAGGCCTCCAGGTCGTCGCCCAGCATGTCGGCTTGGAACAGGGCGTCCAGGTCGATGTCGTCCATCGGCTTGATGGACCAGACCGCCAGGGAATAGTCGGTCACCACGAACCCCAGCGGCCCGACGCCGAGCCGGTCCAGCCGCCGCGTCAGCAGCATGCACAGGGTCGTGTGCGCCAGCCGCCCCTCGAACGGATAGGCGACCAGGAAATGCCGGTTGCCGCGCGGAAAGGTCTCGACCAGCATGGATTCCGCGTCGGGAATGATGGAGCGCGCCTCCTGCAGCGCCAGCCATTCCTGCACGTCGGGCGGCAGGACGCGCCAGTGGTCGCGATCCTGCACCATGTCGCGCACCCGGTCGGCCAGCGAGGTCGACAGCGGGAACTTCGACCCGCCCCAGGACGGGATCTTGGGCTCCCTGTCATTGGCGTGGGTGACCAGGGCGTCGGTCCCGGTGATGCCCTGGAAGGCCCAGACCTGGCCAGCGAACAGGAAGGTGTCGCCGGGCGTCAGCTGTTCGAAATACCACTCCTCGGCCTCGCCCACCTTGCGGCCGGCGACCCAGGCGCGGGTTCCGCCGCCGCCCCGGCGCGAGGCGACGCGCACGTTCAGCGTCCCCGCCGAGACGATGGCCCCGACGTTCATCCGGTGGCGCTGGGCGATGTGCGGGTTGCGGACCTTCCATCGGCCGTTCCGATCCCGGACGATCCGGGCGAAGCGGTCGTAGGTGCGAAGCGCATAGCCCCCGGTGGCGACGAAATCGACCACCTCCTCGAACTGCTCCCACGTCAGGCCGCGATAGGGGCCGCAGCCGGTGACCTCGTCATACAGGGCCTGCATGTCGAACGGCTCGGCGCAGGCGCAGCCCATGACGTGCTGGGCCAGCGCATCCAGCGTGCCGATGTGCACCGGCTCCCAGTCGAAGGCGTTGGCGGCGACGGCCTCGCGCGCGGCCTGGCATTCCAGCATCTCGAACCGGCTGGCGGGCACCAGAAGGGCGCGGCTGGGCTCGTCCAGCCGGTGGTTGGCCCGGCCGATGCGTTGGACCAGGCGGCTCGATCCCTTCGGCGCCGCCATCTGGATCACCAGGTCCACGTCGCCCCAGTCGATGCCCAGGTCCAGCGTCGAGGTGCAGACCACGGCCCTGAGGTCGCCGCGCGCCATCGCCGCCTCGACCTTGCGCCGCTGTTCGGCGGCCAGCGAACCGTGGTGCAGGGCGATCGGCAGATTATCGTCGTTGACCGCCCACAGCTGCTGGAACACGAACTCCGCCTGCCAGCGGGTGTTGACGAAGATCAGCGACAGGCCCGAGCGCTGGATGGCGGCGTAGACCTCGGGAATGGCGTGCTGGCCCGTGTGCCCCGCCCACGGCACCTTGCCCTCGGAGATCAGCACATCGATCTCGGCCGGCGCGCCGGGGTCGCCCTTCACCAGACGAACCGCGTCGAGAGCCCCTCCACCGCCTTCGGCGGTCCCCCTCCCCATCTCATGGGGAGGAGACGATGCGTCTCCTGTCTCCTCCCCGCTTTGCGGGGAGGGGGACCGCGCAGCGGTGGAGGGGCTCTTCGCCACGCCCTCACCACCCGGCGCCAGCCACCCCCGGATCAGGTCCGGGTCCTCGATCGTCGCCGACAGCCCCACCCGTCGCATCTGCGGGGCGAACCCCTGCAGCCGCCCCAGCCCCAGCGACAGCAGGTCGCCGCGCTTGCCGCTCCAGATGGCGTGGACCTCGTCCAGGATCACGCACTTCAGATCGGCGAAATAGCTCCGCGCGCCCTCCCAGGCGCAGAACAGCGCCAGCTGCTCGGGCGTGGTCAGCAGGATGTCGGGCGGAAACTCCCGCTGGCGCTGGCGCTTCGACGCCTTGGTGTCGCCGGTGCGGCTCTCGACATGGATATTCAGCCCGATCTCGCGGATCGGGGTCATCAGGTTGCGCTCCACATCTACCGTCAGCGCCTTCAGCGGCGACAGATACAGGGTGTGCACCCCGGATCCCTCCCCCGTCTCCGGCTTAGGGCCCCGCTCGGCCAGGTCGATCAGGCTGGGCAGGAAGCCCGCCAGCGTCTTGCCCCCGCCCGTCGGCGCGACCAGCAGGGCGTGGGCGCCTTCCCGCGCCGCCGCGACCATCTCCAGCTGGTGCCGCCGGGGCGACCAGCCCCGCCCGGCGAACCAGTCGGCGAACAGCGGCGGAAGCGTTGCGGGAACGGCGGCGGGCGTCACGGGGGCGATATAGCATGTTCCCGTTCCGTTTCATCCCGCCGGGCGCTATCTATCGGCCGTGTCCGACGAATCCGTCATCGCCCCGTCCGTCCAGAGCGCCCCCGAAAGCGCCATCGGCCCCTGGACCGACCCGCCGGCCGCCCTGGCCGTGCCGGCGGGCGGGGGGGCGGTGTGCGACGGCGATGGCGCGCGCAAGATCGGGCGCGGCGCGGCCGAGGGCGTCTTCACCGGCGGCCCGGTGATCGTGGCCCACGCCTCCCTGACCGCGCGCCGCCTGGGCCTGCAGCCGCCGCCCCGGTCGTCCGACGTGATGGACGTGCTGGAACTGTTCGCCTTCGTCCGGCCGGCCCGCTTCTGCGCGCCGTCGCCGACCGGCCTCGCGCTGGGGCTGGGCCTCGACGAGCCCAGGACGGTCGAGGACCAGGCCGAACGGCTGCACGAGGCGGCGGCCCTGCTGCTGAAGGACCTGGCCGCCCCCGCCTATCCGGGCCGCGAGGAGGCCTACGCCCTGGCCCTGACGCTGGAGCGGGCCGGCTGGGCCTGGGGCCGCCCGGTCGTGCGCGCGCTGGAGAGGGGCGGGGTGCGCGCGCGCCAGCATCGCGGTTCGGGCCTGGATGTCTGGAGCCGCCTTTCGGAATGGGAGGACGAGGCCCCGCGCGGCGAGGCGGGCTCCGCCCCCGTCGACAGCGAGAGCGCCCGCATCCGGCTGGAAAAGCTGCTCCAGGCCTCGGGCCTGGACGAGGCGCGCCCGGCCCAGTCCGACTACGCCGCCGAATCCGCCTTCGCCTTCTCGCCCCGAAACGAGGAGGGCCGGCCGCGCGTGCTGCTGGCCGAGGCCGGCACCGGCACCGGCAAGACCCTCGGCTACCTGGCGCCCGCCTCCCTATGGGCCGAGCGGAACCAGGGCTCGGCCTGGGTCTCGACCTACACCCGCGCCCTGCAACGCCAGATCGACCGCGAAAGCCACGCCGTCTGGCCCGACGCCGCCGAGCGCCGCAGGAAGGCGGTGATCCGCAAGGGCCGCGAGAACTACCTCTGCGTCCTGAACCTGCAGGACATGGTCCAGGCGGCCCAGCTGGGGAACGGCGACCTGATCGGCCTGGCGCTGGCGGGGCGCTGGGCGCTGCACAGCCGCGACGGCGACATGACCGGCGGCGACTTCCCCGGCTGGCTGCCCGGCCTGTTCGCGGTCGCCCCGTCGCATCAGGCCGGCCCCGCCAATCTGGTCGACCGGCGCGGCGAGTGCGTCCACGCCGCCTGCCCCCACCACCGCGCCTGTTTCGTGGAGAAGACCATCCGCGCCAGCCGCAGGGCCGACCTGGTCATCGCCAATCACGCCCTGGTCCTGACCCAGGCCGCCTTCGACGGCGCCCGATCGGCGCGCGGCCAGCAGCAGGACGGCGAAACGGCGGCCCTGAAGCGCATCGTCTTCGACGAGGGCCACCATCTGTTCGACGCCGCCGACAGCGCCTTCTCCGCCTGCCTGTCGGGCCAGGAGGCGGCCGAACTGCGCCGCTGGATCCGCGGGCCCGAGGGGCGCGGCAGACGCGGACGCGGGCTGGAACAGCGGCTGGGCGACCTGACCGGCGGCAATGAGGCGGCCGCCAAGGCGCTGCAAGACGCCATGCGCGCCGCCGCCGCCCTGCCCGGCGACGGCGTGTCGGGCCGCATCGCCCCGGCCTCGGGCGAGGTGAATCCCATCGGCCCGATCGAGGCCTTCCTGGCCGCCGCCCTGGACCAGTTGCGCGCCCGCACCGCAGACACGCCCTATGGCGGCGCCGAATTCGGCATGGAATGCGCGCTCAAGCCCGTGACCGAGGCGGTCGCCGAAACCGCCCGCGCCGCCGCCCAGGCGCTGGCCGCCGTCGAGGCGCCGCTGCTGGCCCTGTCGCGGCATCTGGAGGACATCCTCGACGACGAGGCGGCCGAGCTGGACGGCTCCCAGCGGTCCCGCATCGAGGGCGCGCTGCGCGGCCTGGACAGGCGCGCGCGCATGACCCTGCCCGGCTGGCGCTCCATGCTGGCGGCGCTGGAGGAGGCCAGCGCCGAACCCGATCCCGATTTCGTCGACTGGCTGTCGGCCGAGACCGCCTTCGGCCGCATCCACGACGTGGCCCTGCGCCGCCACTGGATCGACCCGACCGTGCCGCTGGAGGCCGCCGTGATCGCGCCGGCCCACGGGGTGCTGGTCACCTCCGCCACCCTGTCCGATCCGTTGCAGGAAGACCCGTTCGACCTGGCGCGCCTGCGCACCGGCTCGGCCCGGCTGATCGAGCCGCCGCGCACGCTGAAGCTGGATAGCCCGTTCGACTACGCCGCCAACAGCCGGGTCATCGTCGTCAACGACCTGGCCAAGGACGACCCGCGCCAGACGGCGGCGGCGATGCGCGAGCTGTTCCTGGCGGCGGGCGGCGGCGGCCTGGGCCTGTTCACCGCCATCCGCCGGCTGAAGGCGGTCTATGAGCGGCTGGGGCCGGACCTGGCGCGGGCCGGGCTCCCCCTCTACGCCCAGCACGTCGATCCGCTGGAGGTCGGCGCCCTGGTCGACATGTTCCGGGTGGAGGAGAACGCCTGTCTGCTGGGCACCGACGCCGTCCGCGACGGGGTGGACGTGCCGGGCCGGTCCCTGCGCGTCCTGGCCTTCGACCGCGCGCCCTGGCCCCGTCCGGACCTGCTGCACAAGGCGCGCCGCGAACGGCTGGGCGGAAAGGGCTATGACGACGCCCTGGCCCGCGCCCGCATCGCCCAGGCCTTCGGCCGCCTGATCCGCCGCGCCGACGACAAGGGCGTCTTCCTGATGCTGGACGCCGCCACCCCCACCCGCCTGTTCGCCAGCCTGCCGCCGGGAACCGAGGTGCAGCGGATGGGCCTGGCCGAGGCGGTGGATCAGGTGCGGGCGTTCTTGGGAACTTAAAGAGCCCCTCCGTCTCTCCGCTCCGCTCCGAGCCACCTCCCCACAAAGTGGGGAGGAGACAGTGAAGCCGACGCAGTGTCTCCTCCCCGCTTCGCGGGGAGGGGGACCGCGCAGCGGTGGAGGGGCTCTTGCAACGCCTCCAATGTCAGA
>JAEWDF010000008.1 GCA_023390245.1 Pseudomonadota bacterium | reverse complement strand
GCCCCAGCACCGCCGTCGCGGCGCGGCCCGCCGCCAGCAGCCGGCCGCCCACCGCGCGCACCGTCTCCACCGACTGGGCGTCCAGCCGCTCGGCCATGGCGTCGCTGGCCAGGGGCGCGCCGAAGATCAGAGTCTGGGCCGCCATCCGCCCCGCCCGGCTCATCGGATTCTCGTCGGCCATCCACAGTCCGGCCTTCAGCACCGCCTTGGCCCGCGCCAGCTCGCCCGGCGTCGGCCCGTCCTCGGCCAGCGCGCGCAGTTCCTGGGCCGAGACCTCGGCCAGTTCGCGGCTGCGGTCGGCGGCCGCCCCGGCGTAGATCCCCAGAACCCCCGCGTCCTGGTACGGCTCCTGATAGGCGTCGATGGCGTAGGCCAGGCCGCGTTCCTCGCGCGCGCTCTGGAACAGGCGCGAGGCCATGCCGCCGCCCAGGATCTCGCTGAACAGGCGCAGCGCCGGCAGCGCCGCATCGCCGGCCCCCAGGCTGGGCAGCTGGAACACCAGATTGGCCTGTTCGATCTTGCGCGCCAGCCGGGCGTGGCCGCCGACGAAGGCCGCCTGGACCGGCGCCTCGGCCGGGGTCGCGACGGCGGCGCCGAACCAGGTCTCGGCCAGGCGCAGCAGTTCGCCCTCCTCCACCGCGCCCGAAGCGGCGACCACCATCCGGTCGGGCGAATACAGTTGTGCGCGCCAGGCCTCGACCGACCTGCGGTCGGCGGGCGCCAGGCTGGCGATGGAGCCCAGGATCGGCCGACCCAGCGGCTGGCCCCGGAAGGCGCGGGTCTGGACCATCTCGAACACATGGTCGTCGGGCGTGTCGAAGGCCTCGGCGATCTCCTGGGCCACCACCTCCTTCTCGCGCTCGATCTCGACCGGATCGAGCGTCGGGCGGAACACCAGGTCCGACAGCACCTGCATCGCCAGCGGCAGCGAACCGTCCAGGCCGCGCACCTCGAAACTGGTGCGCTCGTACCCCGTCGCGGCGTTAATCACCCCGCCCTCGGCCTCGATCCGTTCGACGATCTCGCGGGCGGCCATGTCGCCGGCGCCCTTGAACACCAGGTGCTCCAGCAGGTGCGACCAGCCCGAACGGTCCTCCGCCTCCCAGCGCGCGCCGCCCTGGACGGCGACGACGACGGCCAGGGTCTTCAGCCCCGGCATGGGATCGCAGACGACGCGGAGGCCGTTCGACAACGTATGCAAGGATGCGGTCAGGATGGGTCTTTCTTCAGCCGGCGGCGGAGCAGCGCGGCATAGAAGCCGATCAGGGCGATCGCCAGCCCGAACCATGTCAGGGCGTAGCCCAGATGGTTGTTGGAGAAGGCGGCCGGCGGCGCCGACGGCTGGAGCGCGCCCAGTTCCGGATTTATCGCCGTCAGGGCGAAGACGGTCTCGGGCCGCACCGGGCCGGTCGCGCCCAGGGCCTTGGCCATGGCCGGATAGTCGCGGGCGTAGAAGCGGCCGTTCGCCGCCGGCGGCGTCAGGGCGCCGGGCCGGGGGGTGGCGCGGAACTCCCCGACCAGCACGATCGGCAGGGTCGAGGGCTGGACGCGCGGGCGAGCCGAGACGGTTTCGGGGATGAAGCCCCGGTCGATCATCAGGGCGGCCGGCGTCCCCGTCGGCCGGCAGACGGAGATCAGGCGCACGCCGGCCTGGCCCTCATGGATGGTCTGCAACTCGACATAGGGCGCGGTCGCCAGGCCCGGACAGACGATCATCGCCTTCCTGAACTCGATGTCGCCGCCCGCCGGCAGGTCGTCGAGCGGAACCGGAGGCCGGGCCGCCGCGGCGGCGGCGGCGTCGATCAGCCCCTCCTTCCACTTCAACCGCTGCACCTGCCACACGCCCAGCGAGACCAGGGCGACGAACAGGACGGCCGTCAGGACGGTCAGAACCCAGGGAAAGCGCCTCATTGATCCGTCCCCGAGGCGCGCGGCGGAACGGCGGAGGACCGCTCCGTCTGGCTGCGGTACTGCAGGGCGATCATCAGGCCCCGGCCCGGCCGCATCAGCGCCAGCGAGAGAACCACCACCAGCGGCAGCCAGATCAGCAGGTGCAGCCACATCGGCGGATGGAA
Source organism: Pseudomonadota bacterium (assembly GCA_023390245.1). Classification (GTDB taxonomy): domain Bacteria; phylum Pseudomonadota; class Alphaproteobacteria; order Caulobacterales; family Caulobacteraceae; genus Brevundimonas. Next base: position 12,055 of record JAEWDF010000008.1, on the reverse strand, counting down.
GCGGATCTCCACGAACAGGGCGGAAAAGCCCACGACGAAGCCGGCGATCTGCATGATGAAGGTCGCCGGCCCGTCGCCGGTCTGGATCGCAGCCAAGTCCAGCCCGCACGCGGCGCAGGCCGGGCGCACCTTCAGCAGCCCGTCGAACAGCCGGCCCTCGCCACAGCGCGGGCAGCGGCACGCCAGCCCCGCGCGGACGGCCGAAACGGCGACGGCGCGGGACGATCCCTCGTCCCGCGCCGCGTGAACCGTCTGGGGGTCTTCGATCAACCGAAGACGACGTAGACGAAGGCGAACAGGAACAGCCAGACCACGTCCACGAAGTGCCAGTACCAGGCCGCCGCCTCGAAGCCGAAATGCTTCTGCGGGGTGAAGTCGCCGCGCAGCAGGCGGATCAGGCACACCGTCAGGAAGATGGTGCCGACCAGGACGTGGAAGCCGTGGAAGCCCGTCGCCATGAAGAAGACCGACCCGTACAGGCCCGAGTTGATCGCTTCCTCGTTGAAGAACAGCTTCTCGTGCAGGATGTGGTGGTACTCATAGGCCTGGACGCAGGTGAACAGCACGCCCAGCGCCACGGTCAGGACCAGGCCCTGGATCGCGCCCTTGCGGTCGCCGACCTGGAGCGCGTGGTGCGACCAGGTGACGGTGCAGCCGCTGAGCAGCAGGGTCACGGTGTTCAGCAGCGGCAGTTGCCAGGGGCTCAGGACCTCCACGCCCTTCGGCGGCCAGGTCGACCAGGCCTTGGCCGTGTCCGCCCAGTTCCCCACTTCCGGCGTCAGGGCGCGCGACTCGTGGAAGATGGCCATGTCGAAGAACATCCAGAAGAAGGCCGCGAAGAACATCACTTCCGAGACGATGAACAGCAGCATGCCGTAGCGCAGGCCGATCGACACGACCGGCGTGTGGTCGCCCGCCTTGGATTCCCTGATCACGTCCGACCACCAGCCGAACATCGACACCAGCACGCCCGCCAGGCCGGCGAAGAAGACGCCGGGGCGGCCGTCGGCCAGGAAGGCGGCCGCGATCGGGCCCGAGTCGGCGGAGGCCAGACCCTTCATCCAGATCACGGCGCCGATGAACATCACGGCCGCCGACATCGACGACACCAGCGGCCAGGGGCTGGGATTGACCAGATGATAGTCGTGTTGCGGAACGGCGTGAGCGTCGGCCATGCGTTTCATCTCTAGAGGCGCGGCGATGGAGTCGCCTTCGCCCCCGGCTATAGCGTCCCCTTTTTCGCCGCGCCAGTGGGTCGCCGCCTTTCGGCCTTTATCCCCGTCCGTGCGGGTCGGCGGCCGTTTCGTCCCCGCCCGAGCCGAGGCCGCCGCCCATGCCGCCGCCCATCCCCATGCCCATCCCGCCGCCTCCACCGCCGCCGCGTCCGCCCGCCTCGCGGCCACCGCCCTTGCCGCCGCCCGCGGACGGCCGCGTCGGCCCTTGGCTGGGCAGGACCAGACCGGCCGGGACGGGGTCGAGGTCCAGGGCCTTGCGGATGAAGTCGCGCAGGGAAACCACCAGTTCGTCGACATGCACCGGCCGACCGGCGACCAGTTCCGCCGCGGCTTGGCCGGCCAGGCGGACCTGCGCCTCCGTCCCGAGCAGTAGGACGTCCGACAGCGCGCCTTCGACCGCGTCGCGCACGCGCCGGGCGCGGTCCGATCCGCCGCTCAGGTCCAGCGTCGCCGCGCCCTCCTCCGCCTGGTCCTGGCGTCGGCGCAGGTCGCGCCGGTGCGTCGGATCGACCTTCAGGTCGCCGGTGAAGGACCCGCCCAGGGTTTTGTAGGCCGCGATCAGGACGCGCAGCCGCTCGTTGATCTGGCGGTTCATGCGTTCGCGCCGCTGCTGGATGGTGACCATCATCAGCAGCCGGATGCCCATGCCGATCAGGGTGACCAGCGCCAGGCCGATCAGGGTGGCCAGCAGGCTGTGCCACGAACTGAAATCCAAGCCGCGCATTCGTTTCCTTCCGCTCCGCCGTCAGCGCTCATGCTGGGCCATGAACGCGCAGGGCGGCAAGCCGGATTTGGCCGACCCATCGCCATTCGGATTTCCACGCTTCCGGCGCCGTCCTTCCGAGTCCGTCTTGCGGACGCGGCGGAAGGATGGGCATCGGCGAACGACGATTGCCTAGGCGTTCCGCTCCTGGAGGGCGAACGCCCTGTTGGCCAAGACCGACAGCGGCGCCGGCGGGTCGGCGACGTCGAACCAGCCCGGCGCCGACAGTGCATCGCAGCCGACGCCGGAGACGTCGACGCCGGGCCTCACCCCTTCGCCGCCGGATCGTCGGCCGGATAGAAGGTGTAGCTGAGGGTGATCTCGCGCGCCCCGCGCGCCTCGCGGTCCGTCGCCAGTTCGGGGGCGATGAAATACTGCATCGGGAACTGGCGCGTCTCGCCCGCCGCGATGGTCTGGGTGGTGAAGCAGAAGCACTCCAGCTTCTGGAAATAGGGGCCGGTGTATTCCGGCACGACATTGTAGCCGGCGCGGACGTGGACCGGCTTGTCCGAGGTGTTGGTCACGTCGAAATAGGCCAGGCCGGTCTCGCCGATGCGCACGCGCTGGCTGACCTGCTCGGCGGTGAACGTCACCGGTGCGCCGCGCACATTGGTGTCGAAACGGACCAGCACCGTCTGGTCCAGCACCCGGTCCGGCGCGACCTCGGCCTTGCGCACCGTGCCGTCGAAGCCGGTCACCTGGCAGAACATCCGGTACAGCGGCACCGCCGCGAAGGCCGCTCCGGTCATGCCCATGACCGTCACCACGCAGGCGATGGCGATCAGGTTGCGGCGGCGCTCGTTCACCGGGGGGCCTCCGCCGCCGCCAGGGCGCGCGCGGCCCGGTCGGCTTCCTGATTGCGCTGCAGCCGCACGATGGTGGTCGCGAACACCAGCACGATGAAGGCGACCAGGCCCAGGGCGATCCACAGGTTGCGCCGCTTGCGGGCGCGCAGTTCCTCGGGGGTCAGTTGCATCGGATCACGCTCCCATGGTCGGCAGGGCCTCCACCAGCAGCGCCGCGAACAGCGCCATCAGATAGAGGATGGAGAAGGCGAACAGGTCGCGCGCCGGCTTGGCCTGGGCGCGCACGTCGTACAATGCGGCGTCGCGTCCCACCGCCTCGGCCTTGTCGGGCTCCTCCCCCGCGCGCGAGCGCAGCAGCCGCAGCGCCAGGCCCAGGAAGGCCAGGCCGCCCAGCACCGAGACGGCCAGATAGACGCGACCGCCCAGGCCGAGCAGTCCCGGCGCCACGGCCGCGGGCACGAACACCAGGCTGTAGGCCATGATCTGGCGCCGCGTGGAGCGGGCGCCCCGCGCCACCGGCATCATCGGGATGCCCGCCTTGGCGTAGTCGCCGGCCGAATAGAGGGCCAGGGCCCAGCTGTGCGGCGGGGTCCACAGGAAGATGATCAGGAACAGCAGCCAGGCCTGCCACGGCGCCTGGCCGGTCGCGGCGGCCCAGCCGATCACCGGCGGGAAGGCGCCCGCCGCCCCGCCGATGACGATGTTCTGGGGCGTCCGGCGCTTCAGCAGCAGGGTGTAGAAGCCGGCGTAATAGACGATGGTCAGCGCCAGCAGGCCGGCCGCCAGCCAGTTGGCGTTCATCCCCAGCAGCATGACCGAGAAGAGGCTCAGGATCACGCCGAAGGCCATGGCGTCGTTCTTGCGCACCCGCCCGGCGGCGACGGGCCGGCCGCGCGTGCGCCGCATCAGGGCGTCGCTCTCGCCTTCCAGCGCCATGTTCAGCGCCCCGGCCGCCCCCGCGCCCACGGCGATGCACAGCACCGCGATCAGGCCGACGAACAGATTGGTCGGCCCCGGCGCCACGATCAGGCCGGTCGCGGCCGTGAACACCACAAGCGACATCACGCGCGGCTTCAGCAGTTGGAAGAAGTCTTCCGGCTGGGCGGTGGACAGCAGGGGGCGGGTCTGGGCGTCGGTCATGGTCGCGGGCAGATAGCATACTGGAAAGCGAAAGGCCGCCCCCTCGTGGAGGGGACGGCCTTGCTGATCGGCTCAGGCCAATCGGATCGGGGCCAATCGGATCGGAGCCGGACGGATCAGTGCTCGTCGGCCTTGACCACCGGCAGTTCGTTGAACTGGTGCGCCGGCGGCGGCGACGACAGGGTCCATTCCAGGGTGGTGGCGCCCTCGCCCCAGGGGTTGGCGTCGGCCTTGCGGCGGCGCACGGCGGCCTCGACCAGCACCACCAGGAAGACGACCACGCCGACCAGGGTGATGGCGTAGCCGATCGACGAGACGTGGTTCCACAGGGTGAAGGCGTCCGGATAGTCGATGTAGCGGCGCGGCATGCCCTGCAGGCCCAGGAAGTGCTGCGGGAAGAAGATCACGTTCACGCCGACGAACATGATCCAGAAGTGCACCTGGCCCAGGAACTCGTTGTACTTCACGCCGAACATCTTCTCGAACCAGTAGTAGAAGCCGGCGAACAGCGAGAAGATGGCGCCCAGCGACAGCACATAGTGGAAGTGCGCCACGACATAGTAGGTGTCGTGCAGGCTGTAGTCGATGCCGGCGTTCGACAGGACCACGCCGGTCACGCCGCCGACGGTGAACAGGAAGATGAAGCCGATCGCCCACAGCATGGGCGTCTTGAAGCTGATGGAGCCGCCCCACATGGTGGCGATCCACGAGAAGATCTTCACCCCGGTCGGCACGGCGATGATCATCGTCGCGGCTACGAAATAGGCGCGCAGGTTGATGCTCATGCCCACGGTGTACATGTGGTGCGCCCACACAATGAAGCCGATGAAGCCGATGGCGACCATCGCATAGGCCATGGCCAGGTAGCCGAAGATCGGCTTCTTGGAGAAGGTCGAGACGATGTGGCTGATGATGCCGAAGCCGGGCAGGATCATGATGTAGACTTCGGGGTGGCCGAAGAACCAGAACAGGTGCTGGTACATCACCGGGTCGCCGCCGCCGGCCGGATCGAAGAAGTGGGTGCCGAAGTTGCGGTCCGTCAGCAGCATGGTGATGGCGCCCGCCAGGACCGGCAGCGACAGCAGCAGCAGGAAGGCGGTGACCAGCACGCCCCAGGCGAACAGCGGCATGCGGTGAAGGGTCATGCCCGGCGCGCGCATGTTGAAGATGGTGGTGATGAAGTTGATGGAGCCTAGGATCGACGAGGCGCCGGCGACGTGCAGCGAGAAGATCGCCAGGTCGAAGGCCGGGCCGGTGTGGCCCACCGTCGACAGCGGCGGATAGGCGGTCCAGCCGCCGCCGAAGCCCCGTCCCGGCCCGCCGTCGACGAACATCGACACGCACAGCAGGATGAAGGCGGCGACCAGCAGCCAGAAGGAGATGTTGTTCATGCGCGGGAACGCCATGTCCGGCGCCCCGATCATGATCGGCACGAAATAGTTGGCGAAGCCGCCCATCGTCGCCGGCATGACCACGAAGAACACCATGATCAGGGCGTGGGCCGTGACCGTCACGTTGTAGCCGTGCTTGGTGGCCTCGACGAGACCCAGTTGCTGGATGATCGTGCCTTCCTTGAACAGCTGGATGCCCGGCTCGGCCAGCTCCCAGCGGATCAGGCCCGAAAGGCCGCCGGCGATCAGGGCCGTGAAGATCGAGAAGCCCAGATAGAGCAGCCCGATGTCCTTGTGGTTGGTGGACAGGAACCAGCGGGTGAAGAAACCCAACTTGTGACCGTGGTCGTGGTCGTGATCGTGGGCGGGCGCTGCGGTGGCCATCAGTCTCTCAGCCTCTCGCGATTACTGAGCCGCCGGCGCGGCGGCCGGGGCGGGTTGGGCGGCGACGGCCGGAGCCGTCGGGGTCGTGGCGGTCTGGGCGGTCGGGATCGAGGCGCCATCGGCCTCGGGGCCGGTGGAGGCCTGGCCGACGACGGGAGCGCCGGTCACGCCGGCCTCCACCTGGGCGGCGGTGCCGCCCGGCGCCTGTTCCGGCGTCTTCGGCGTCATGGAGCCGCCCTTGGAGGCGACCCACTGCTCGAACTGGGCCTGGGTCACGACGTTGATCTGGATCGGCATGAAGGCGTGGTCGACGCCACACAGCTCGGAGCACTGGCCGTAGTAGACGCCGGTGCGCTCGGCCTTGAACCAGGTCTCGTTGACGCGGCCGGGGACGGCGTCGGTCTTCAGGCCGAAGGCCGGCAGGCCGACCGAGTGAATCACGTCGGCGGCGGTGATCAGCAGGCGGACGGTCTTGCCGACCGGCACCACCATCGGCTCGTCGGCGGCCAGGCGATAGGGCACGCCGCGGGCGTGGGCCTGGTCTTCCGGCAGCATGTTGGAGATGTATTCCGGCACGCTCTGGTCGGGATATTCATAGGCCCAGTTCCACTGGTTGCCCGTGACCTTCACCGTCAGGTCCGGCGTCGGCATGTCGTGATAGACGAACAGCAGGCGGAACGAGAACAGGGAGATGAAGACCAGGATCAGCACCGGCAGCACGGTCCAGATGATCTCGATCGTCGTGTTGTGGCTCCAACGCGCCGGGACCGGGTTGCGGCGCTTGTTGTAGCGGAAGGCGATCCACAGGATCAGGCCCAGGACCAGCAGGGTGATGCCGGTGATGATGGGCATCAGCACGAAGTTATGGAAGGCGATGGCGTCGTGCTTCAGGGGCGCGGCGGCCGGCTGAAGGTCGATGCCGCCCGGCGTCGGCTGGCCCAGAAGGTCCTGCGCCCAGGTCGGCGCGGCGGAAAAGATCGCCAGGCCGGCGCTCAGCACCGCCGCGGCGACGGTTCCCTTGAGCCTTCCTCGGGCTTGCGTGCCCATCCCCATACCAAGTCCCCATAAATCGTTCTGCAAGCAGACACTTGCGAACAGATCGCAAGTCGCCACGCGGGCGCGATTCCGGCGCCCGGCGTTGACGGTCCCCTATCGGATCGCTTCCGGCTTGCCAAGCGGACAACACCGCATGGTCGATATCCCGCCCCGGTTCGGACCGGATTAAATCGGTGTCATGTTTTCACAGCTACCTTGTGCTGCAAGATACCTTGCCGTATTCGATTTCTGTCACAGGAGAGATCGAGGTGCCGGAAACCATCGAGATACAACTCAAGAAGGGCGTCCTGGGCCTGTGCGTCCTGGCCCTTCTGAACCGGGCGGACAGCTACGCCTACGAGATCGCCAGCCGCCTGTCGGATGCGATCGACATGGGCGAGGGGACCATCTACCCGCTGATGCGCCGCATGCAGTCCGAGGGACTGGTGGAGACCTATCTGGTCGAATCCTCGTCCGGCCCCTCGCGCAAATACTATCGGCTGACCGAGGCGGGGCGTCAGGCCCTGGCCGACCAGTCCGCCGAATGGACCGCCTTCACCCGGGCCGTCGACGCCGTCGTGGCGGACGGCGTCCCCGCCTCAGACCAACCAGCCTCCAGGGAGGGAGCCGACCAATGACGCGCGCGGAATTCATCGCCCGCCTCAAGAACGGCCTCGTCGGCCTGCCGACGACGACCGCCAACGACATCGTCGCGGACTACGAGGCGCATTTCGCCGACGGCCTGGCCGCCGGCCGCACCGAGGCCGAGGTGGCCGGGGCGCTGGGCGACCCCGACCGCCTGGCCCGCGAACTGAAGGCCGAGGCCGGCATCCAGCGCTGGCGGCAGGAGAAGAATCCCTCCGCCGCCGCCGGCGCCGTCTTCGCCGTCCTGGGGCTGGGCGCCGTGGACATCCTGGTCCTGCTGCCCATCCTGATGGGCGTGGTCGGGACGATCATCGGCTTCTACGCCGCGGCGATCGGCCTGTTCATAGGCGGCGTCTTCACCATGACCGGCGGCCCGTTCCTGGGCTTCCCCGGCGGTCCGGCCGCCGCCATCCTGATGGGGCTGGGCCTGATGGCCGGCGCGGTGTTCGTCGCCGCCCTGCTGACCATCGTCACCATCTGGCTGATCAACGGCGTGGTGTGGTTCGCCCGCCTGCACTACCGGCTGCTGAAGCCGGCGCTCGAGACCGAGTCCTCCACCCCTGCTTCGGGAGTTTCGGCATGATCCGCACCCTCTTCATCATCGCCGGCGCGGCCCTGGTGCTGTGCGCGGTCACGGTCGGCGGCGCGCTCGCCATCGGCGGTCACGACCTCCAGCGCCACGGCTGGGCCTGGACCTTCAGGACCAATGACGGCGAGACCGTGCGCATCGAGCGCGTGCGCGGCGACGAGGCCGACGACATGGGTCCCACGGTCACCCGCACCCTGACCTGGACCGGCGGCGACGCCCTGCGGATCGATTCCGCCATCGATGTCGAATACGTCCAGGGCGACGCCGCCACCGTGGTCGTCACCGGTCCCCGCGCCCTGGCCGAGCGGGTCCGCCTGGATGGCGGCCGCCTGTGGCTGGGCCAGGATGAGGACGGGCGCGTGGTGAACCGCAGCGTGATCCGATACTGGAACCACAACGGCCTGCACATCCGCTCCGAGCCGGACGAACTGCATGTCGTCGTCACCGCCCCGGCGGTCGAGCGCTTCGACCTGAACGGCTCCCGGAGCCTGACCATCGCCAACTATGACCGGCCCCGACTGGCGATCGCCCTGGCGGGCTCCGGCGAGGTGACCGCAAGCGGACACACCGCCGCTCTGTCGCTGGACATCTCCGGCTCCGGCGAAGCCGAACTGGCGGACCTCGACGCCCGCGACGCCGAAGTGTCGATCTCCGGCTCGGGCGACGCCCGGATCGCCGCGACCGGGACGGCGTCGATCGACATCGCCGGCTCCGGCGATGTCCGGCTGGCGACGCGGCCGGCCAAGGTCACGACCAGCGTCAGCGGCTCCGGCGAGGTCACGCAGGACTAGGGCGCCCGAAACGCGACCGCGGTCTAACGCGGCGGCGGAGGCGAGGCTTCCGCCGCCGTTTCGCGCCCATGCCGATGGCCCGTCGCCTTGGGCGTCCGCGACAGGATGCGGCTGAAGGTCTCCCGGTCCGCCGGAGCCAGCGTGCCCAGGATGGCCAGGGCGTCGCTCTCCAGCCGGGCGCGGCCCCGCATCTCGGCCAGGCGCGACTGCTCCAGCAGGGCCTGGACGGCGGCGGCGTCGAATTGGGGCTGGACGGCGGCGGCGATGGCCTGACGCCGCGCCTCGCGCGCGGCCTCGAAGTCCGGCCGCGCGGCCAGGGCCGACTGGCGCAGGGCCTGGCGCACGCGGTCGTGCGCCTCCGGCGACAGGCTGTCCACCAAGCCGCCCACCGAGCGGTCCCGCATCGCGCGGTTCTGCGTCTCCAGCTTCTCGACGGCGCGCGGATAGGCGATCGCCACGGCCACGGCGCCGGCGGCGGCGAACAGGTTCAGCGCCACCGATACCGCCAGGGCGATCTTCAGCGTTCTCGGGGTCATCCCAGCACCTCTGTGTCGTCGACCCCGCCCAGGGTCGCCTGATAGAGCACCGCGTCCGCCTGGGCGTTGGCGGTGACGTGGCCGGTCAGGCCGACGCCGACCACCACGCCCGCGCAGGCCGCCGCCGCCCAGCCGGCGCCCAGCATCCACATCAGGCGGTCCAGGCCGAACCGGCGCGGCGCCCTCGGCCGCAGTCCCGCCTCCAGCGCGGAGGCCAGGACCCGGTCGCGCAGGGCGTTCGACGCCTCGACGCGCGGCGCTGCGTCCAGCAGGACGTCCAGGGCCGCCGCCTCGTCCAGCCGCGCCTTCAGCGTCGGTCGCGCAGCCAGCAGCGTTTCGGCCAGGGCGCGTTCGCCCGCCGGCCAGCGGCGCAGATCGCCGCCGTAGGCTTCGGCCAGTTCGCTCAGACGTTCGGGCGTCATCGTCCGTCTCCCAAAGACCAGGCCTCACGGCCCGGCGCGATATCGGCGAGCGCCTGGCGCAACGCCCGGCGTCCCCGCGACAACAGGCTCTCCAGAGCCTCGACGCTGATCGCCATCGCGGCCGCGGCCTCGATGTTGCTCAGCTCCTGATAATGGCACAGCACGACCGCCTCGCGCTGCCGGTCCGGCAATCCGGCCAGCGCCGCGTTCACCCGCGCGCCGGTGTCGGCCGCCTCCAGCCCCCGGTCGGGCGCCGGCCCCTCGTCGGGCCGGTCCGGCGGCGCCTCGGTCGGAATCTCGCGCCGGCGCCTCAGCCGGTCGTAGCAGAGGTTCAGCGCCACCCGGTGCAGCCATGTGTCGAACTTCGCCTTCCCCGGCGTCCAGCGCGGCGCCTGGCGCCAGGCCCGCAGCATGGCGTCCTGGGCCACGTCCTCGGCCTCGGCCGCATCGCCCAGCATCCGTTGCGCCAGCGTCAGGACGCGCGGCAGCTTGCGCGCGACCAGCGCCTGGATCGCCGCCGGGTCGCCCTGACCCACGCGGCGAACCAGATCCTCGTCGGGGTCGTCGATCGCAGCCAATCGCGCCTCTTCCGCGGTTCACGAAAGGGTCCGATTCGCCGGAAGCGCCCGACCCCGACATCCTGTTACTCCGAAACCGGCGCCTGAGGCGACGGCTGTTGCTGGCGGCGCGCCTGCCAGGCCGCGCGGCGCTGCTGCGCCCCGGCCCGCCACGCGGCGCGCTGCTCCTCGGCGGTGACGAATCCGTCGCCGTTCGCATCCAGCTTGGCGAATTGCTCGGTCGCCCTGGCGCGCACGTCCGCGATCACGACGGGGCCGCGCTCGCGGGCGCCGTCGGGATGCTGGCCCGGACGGGGGCCGCGATTCATGCCGCGATGCAGGCCGCCGCGCGGGCCGCCGGCGTGGCGCATGGCGCGATGCGGACGCGGGCCTTCGCCGAGCGCGGCATGGCCGGCGTCGAACTCGGCGCGGCTGATCGCGCCGTCGCCGTCGGCGTCCAGCTTGGCGAACCGCTGGCTGGCGCGTTCGGCCATCCTGGCCTGCATGGCCGCGCGCATCTCCTCGCGCGTGACCGAGCCGTCGCCGTTCGCATCCATCGCCGCCAGGCGCGACGTGCGCGCCTCGACGAATTCGGCCTGGCTCAGCCGGCCGTCACGGTCGGCGTCGCCACGCAGGGCGTGAGGCTGGGCGTGAGTTTGGGAAGTCGCGCGCGGCGCGGCCGGAGTCTGGGCCAGGGCCCCGCCGGCGACGGCGGCCAGCGCCAGGGCGGCGACGCCGCCGATGAAGGTCGTTCTCATGGTCTCGATGTCTCCTGAGCCGCTTTCGGGCGGCCGGTTCACCCTGTCAGGAGATTGAACGGCGCTCGGCCGCAGTTCCGTCGCGGGCCGCCGGCGCCGCCTTTTCGAAGGCCTGGCGCGCACGCTGTCGCAGGTCCGCCAGCTCCCGCTTCAACGCCTCGAAGTCCGCCGCGCCCGCCGCCTCGGCCAGCCGGAGCTGGAACACCGCCGGCTCCGCGTCCGGATCGGGCCGCTCCTCGAAGGCGGCGGACAGAAGCTGGCTCAGACGCTGCTGCACCCGCCACGCCTCGGCCAGGACCGGGTCATCCCTCAACGCCTCCAGGGTCGAGACCGTCAGGGGCTCGCCGGCGGCGGCGGCCTGCAGCTGTCGGTACTGGGCGGCGAACTCGGCGTCGACCTGTCCGCCCGGCGAAAGCTTCAGATCCCAGAAGCCGTGCGGCCGGCGCTCGCGGTCCATCAGCGCGCGCATGGCCCGCACGTCGGCCGCCAGGTCCACGCCCGGCCTCGGCCGGCGCAGCGCCGCCTCCACCGCCCGTTCCACGGCGGCGGCGAAGCCCGGGTCGCTGGCCCACACCACCCGGGCGCGGGTCAGCACCATGAACTCCCAGGTGTCGGCCTCGCGGACGTAATAGTCCTCGAATCCCGACAGCCGCACCGCCACCGGCCCCTTGGAGCCGGTCGGCCGCAGCCGCATGTCCACCTCGTACAGCCCGCCCTCGGCCGTGTGCGCCGACAGGGCCGAGATCAGCCGCTGGGTGAAGCGGACATAGAAGACATCGGCGCTCCAGTCGCGGATCGCGGACGCCGCCCCGGCCGGCGCCTCGTACAGGGTCATCAGGTCCAGGTCCGACCCGGCCGTCATTTCGCGCGACCCCGCCTTGCCCAGGGCCAGGACGGCGACCGCCCCGCCCGGCAGCCCGCCGCCCAGCCGCTCCGTCTCCGCCAGCGCCGCCGGCGCCAGGGTGCGCATCGCCGCATCGGCCAGCGCGGCGTAGGCCCGCCC
>JAEWDF010000130.1 GCA_023390245.1 Pseudomonadota bacterium | reverse complement strand
CCGCCGGGCCGAGCCCGCGTCCGACTCCCGGACCGAGGAGCGCGGCTTCGGGCTGCGCGGACGCCTGCGGCTGGAGCCGACAGAACCGCCGCGCCGTCCGGCCGGGGACGACCGGCTGGACTGGAACGACCTGGTCGCCGCCGACCAGATCGGCGAGCCGCCCCTGGACCTGGACGCCCCCGTCCCGCCGCCGGCGGAAGCCGAGGCCCTGTCCGACCGGGTGACGGCCGCCATCCGCCGCATGGGCGTCGATCCCAACGCCCTGCTGCCGCGCTCGCGCGTCGAGGAGGCGGCGCAGGCGCTGACGCGGGGCGACGCCGACGGCGCGCGTCATATCGTCCGCCGCGTGGCCCCCGCCGCCGTGCGCAGCGTCTCGCGCCGGGTGCTGAGCGACGCCGACCTGCGCGCCGACGCCGAACGCTATGTCCGCGCCTTCGCCCACGAACTGTCGGAGGCCGCGCGCGCCGGCGACGGGGCCTCCGTCCAGGGCCGGCTCGCCTCGGACGCGGGGCGCGCCTTCATGTTGCTGGACGCCGCCGTCGGCGACATGGGCTGAGGATCATGGGCGCGGATGCGGACTTGACGCCATTCGGAAGTTCAAGCCACTTGCGTCGCCAAGCTGTCATGGACAAGGCGCGTATGGCCGACACGATCCCCAGCCAAGGTTCCGGCCGCGTCGACCGCCGCCCCGGCATCGCCATCTGCAGCTACGATCCCGGAGATGAGGGCTGGGACTTGGTCGAGGACCTGTCCGGCCGCCCCTGGAGCCCGTTGGGCGCGCGAACCGTGCCGGTGCCCGGCGGCGACCCCGAGACCCTGGCGACGACCCTGGCCGATCATCTGCGTAGCGGCGACTGCCGGGCGGTGCTGCTGGTCGGACGCACCCGGCGGGCCGACGGCTTCCGCGTCCAGATGCGGGCCGAGAACCGCGCGCTGGACCGCAAGGCGCGCCTGTCGCGCACCGGCCCGGGCGTGGCGCGCACCACCGCCCCTGTCGCCGACATCGTGCGCGCCCTGAACGCCGCGGGCCTGGAGGCCGGCGCCTCGTCCGAGGCCGAGGAGGACGCCGGCTCCTATCTGCTCTATCGCGTCCTGGCCGACCTGCCGGAGGGGCCGCACGTGCCGGCCATCGGCCTGCTGCGCGTTCCCGGCCCGGCCGACGAGACGGCGATCCGCAAGGGCGTCAAGGCCGCGGCGACCGCCATCGCCAGCCACCTGGCGCCCCAGACCCGCGCCTGACGGAACGACGAGCGATCCATGACCGCCAGCCGCAACCTGATCGTCTTCGCCGCCCTGAACGGCGCCCTCGCCGTCGTCCTGGGAGCTTTCGCCGCGCACGGCGCCGGGCCGCAGGTGAAAACCCTGCTGACCACCGGCGCCCACTACCAACTGGCGCACGCCGTGTTCGCCCTGGCCTGCGCCCTGTGGAGCGACGGCGGGCGGTTCGCCCGCCTGGCCGGCTGGTTCGGCGCGGCCGGCGGACTGGTGTTCTGCCTGGCCCTGTCCTTCATCGCCCTGCTCAGCCTTCCCGCCATGGGCGCCGTCGCCCCGATCGGCGGGGTGCTGATGATCGCCGGTTGGCTTTGCCTGGCGTTTGCGGCATTCCAGAAGCGACCTGTGTAACGGCCAAGCTTCGGCCACGCTGAGAGACCTTCGTATTCATGGCCTTCCCCGCGCCCGCCGACCCGCGTCGTGAGCTCTATCCCGAAATCGAACCCTTCGCCTCCGGCTGGATGCCGACCGAGGGCCCGCACGAGATCTACTACGAGGAATGCGGCAATCCGCAGGGCCGGCCGGTCCTGGTGCTGCACGGCGGCCCCGGCGGCGCGATCAATCCGGGCATGCGGCGCTATTTCGATCCGGCGCGGTACAGGATCATCCTGTTCGACCAGCGCGGCTGCGGGAACTCCCGTCCCAACGCCTCGCTGGAGGACAACACCACCTGGACCCTGATCGAGGACATCGAGCGTCTGCGCGAGCGGTGCGGCGTCGACAAATGGGTGGTGTTCGGCGGCTCCTGGGGTTCGACCCTGTCGATGGCCTACGCCATCACCCATCCGGAACGGGTACTGGCCCTGGTGCTCCGCGGCATCTTCCTGCTGACAAAGAAGGAGTTGCACTGGTTCTACCAGGACGGCGCCTCGATGATCTTCCCCGACGCCTGGGAACGCTTCGTCGAGCCGATCCCCGAGGCCGAGCGCGGCGACCTGATGGCCGCCTACTACAAGCGACTGATCGGCGACGATGTCGCGGAACGCGAGCGCTGCGCCGTCGCCTGGTCCAGTTGGGAAGGCGAGACGGTCAGCGTCCAGGGCCCCGACGCCCGGCCGGAGAAGTTCGCCGAGCCGGAGTTCGCCGTGGCCTTCGCCCGGATCGAGAACTGGTTCTTCACCAACGGCGGCTTCTTCCCGGAAGACGGCTGGATTCTCAAGAACGTCCACCGCATGCGCCACATCCCGTGCTGGATCGCGCAGGGCCGCTTCGACGTGGTGACGCCGATCTCTGGCGCCTGGGCGCTGCACCGCGCCTGGCCCGAGGCGAAGCTGGACATCGTCGGCGACGCCGGCCACGCCTCCTCCGAGCCCGGCATCATCGACAGCCTGATCCGCGCCACCGACTGGGCCGCCGCCCTGTAGGACGGAAAGGCCGCCGTTCGGAAACGGCGGCCTTCCCTGCCGACCTGGACGCGACTAACGGCGGACGCGCCCGTCCAGGCTCCACGCGCCGGGGCCGGCGGTGAAGATGTACAGGAAGACGAAGCAGAACAGGATCGCCGCATCCCCGCCATTCACGGCCGGATACGGGCTGTGCGGCGCGTGGAACATCCAGTAGGCCACGGCCATCTCGCCGGAGGCGATCAGGGCCGCCGGCCGGGTGAACAGGCCCAGGATTAGCAGGGCCCCGGCCACCAGTTCGATGATCGCGCCAGCGCCGAACAACGTGGCGATCTGCACCTGGCCGGGCTCGGCGCCTTCCGGAAAGCCGAACAACTTGACCACTCCGTGGGCCAGGAACAGCAGGCCGGCGACGATCCGCAGGACCGCCAGGGCGCGCGGCGACCAGCCGCTGACTTGATTGAACATCCTTGTCTCCTCCCCGTTTGACGGACGCCCGTCGAGAGCGTCCGGCCAAGCTTGGCTTGGCCGGACAGATTGATCCCAAATTTCAGGCGGCGTCCACCAGCACGATCTCGGCGTCGGAGAGCGCCTTGACGGTGACGATGTCCTCCTGGGCGATGGCGGCGCCGTCGCGGGCGTTCAGGCGCACGCCGTTGACCTCCACCTCGCCCTTGGCGGGCACCAGATAGCCGCGACGCGCCGCGCCCAGCGGATAGTCGGCGCTGTCGCCCGCCTTCAGCGCGGCCGCCACGACGCGGGCGTCGGTGCGGATCGGCAGGGCGTCGCCGTCATTCTCGAAACCCGAGGCCAGGACCACGAACTGACCGGCCCGCTCGCCCCTGGGGAAGGGCTTGGAGCCCCAGCTGGGCGCCTCGCCGCGCCTGGTCGGCTCGATCCAGATCTGGAAGATCCGGGTCAACTCGGGCTCCGCATTGTATTCGGCGTGGCGGATGCCCGTGCCGGCGCTCATCACCTGCACGTCGCCGGCGACGGTGCGGCCCTTGTTGCCCAGGCTGTCCTCGTGGCTGATCGCCCCCTCCCGGACGTAGGTGATGATCTCCATGTCGGCGTGGGGATGCGGCGGAAAGCCCGTGCCGGGCGCGATCTCGTCGTCGTTCCAGACGCGCAGGTTCCCCCAGCTCATCCGCTTGGGATCGTAGTAGTTGGCGAAGGAGAAATGATGCTTGGCGTTCAGCCAGCCGTGGTTGGCGCCGCCAAGGTCTTCGAAGGGTCTGCGTTCGATCATGGCCATATCCTTTCGCGCCGGAACCGTCCGACGCCATTGCTTGACGACAAGATAGCGATCGGTTCAGGTTCAGAAATAGAAACCACCGAAACTCATCGTTTCCACGAGGACCCATGTCCCACCTGCCCGACCTGGAAGCCCTGGCCATCTTCGCCAAGGTCGCCGAGAACCAGTCCTTCTCCGGCGCGGCCGAGGCGCTGGGCCTGTCCAAGGCGACCGTGTCCAAGGCCGTGGCGCGGCTGGAGCAACAGTTGCAGACCACCCTGCTGCACCGCACCTCACGCCGATTTTCCCTGACCGATGCGGGGCGAGGCCTGGCCGCCCGCGCCGCCCATATGCTGGCCGAGGCCGAGGGCGCGGTCAGCGAGGCGCTGGACATGTCGGTGACGCCGCGCGGCCTGGTGCGCCTGGCCGCGCCCATGTCCTTCGGCATGGCCTATATCGCCCCTGCCCTGCCGGACTTCCTGGCGCGGCATCCCGACATCACCATCGACCTACACCTGTCGGACGAGGTGATCGATCTGGTCGGCGGCGGCTTCGACTGCGCCCTGCGCATAGCGGCCCTGCCCGATTCCTCCCTGATCGCTCGAAAGCTGCGGCCGGTGGAGCGGGTGCTGGTCGCCTCACCGGACTATCTGGCCCAGCGCGGGCGACCGACACATCCGGACGACCTGAACCGGCACGCCTGCCTCTGCTACGCCTATATGCCGACGCCGGACGTCTGGCGCTTCGTCAATGACGCCGGCGAGACGGTGACCGTGCGACCGCGGGGACCGTTGCGCGCCAACAATTCGGACGCCCTCACGGCCTCTCTGTGCGCGGGGCTGGGCCTGTTTCCACAACCCGACTTCATCGCCTGGAAGGATGTCGCGGCCGGCCGGCTCGAGCCGGTGATGACCGACTGGCGCCTGCCGCCGATCGCGCTTCACCTGGTCGCGCCCGGCGGCGGACCGCGCCCGGCGCGGGTCACGGCCCTGATGGACTTCCTGGCGGCGGCGTTCAGCGGGCCGCTATGGCCCGGCGACACCGCCGGACGCTGAGGCGTCAGCCGCACTTCACCTGCTGAACCACGCCCGTGGCCTGATCGAAGACGAAGTTCACGCGGTTCTCGCGATAATCCATCGTCGCCGGGCAGGTGGTGCACAGGACCCGGAAGGTCTGACCCTCGGGCGCCGTCGGAATTTCGGATCGGTTGCGGCCGATGTAGGACTGATAGTCTTCCACCCGGCACGGCTTGTACGCCGTCTCACCGCCGACCGGCGGGGTCTGGTCGGGCATGGGCGCGCACGCCGTCGCCAGGAGAAGCCCCGCGATCGGGGCCATGATCCGTATCGTCATCGCTTTCACCTCCATCAGCCGCAACGCACCTGCTCGATGATCCCGGTCGCCTGGTCGAAGAAGATGTTCAGCCGATAGGCGGAATAATCCTCGGTTATCGGACAGGCGGTGCAGGTCACGCGCCGGTTCACCACCTGAACAGGAACCGGAATCTCGGTCTTTGGTTTCCCGACCAGATGCTGCATCTCCCCCGCCCCGCAGAGATCCGTGGTCGTGGACACCGGCATCCGCGTGCCCACCGGCGGCGTGAGTTGCGATCGCTCCACCGCACGCGGCGCTGAGGCCTCGGACGCGGGCGCCGACGAGCAACCCGCGCCGGCCAGAGCCAGGCCGGACACGACCAGGCCAGCCAGGATCAGGCGGCCTTTTCCCACCGTCCGGCCTCGGTCTGACGCCAGTAGGCGAGCGCCTCGTCGCGTTCCTTCAGCGTCCGCCAGCGCTCCCGCGCGTGCTGCAACGCCGACTCGTCGCGTCCGTCGAAAATGATGAAGCATCGTTCGAACCCTTCCGTCGCACCCAGTTCTGCATCGTCGACGATGAACAGCGCCTGAGCGCCGTTCAGGTTCTCCCCCGTCTCGCTGAGCAGCACGGGCTGGCGTTCGGCGTGGGGCTGGCCGGCGCGGCCGTGGGCCAGGAAGCTGTCGTCCCTGTAGGTCCACAATCGGTCGTCGACCTCCTCCAGCCGGCGGGCGTCGGACGCCTTCACCAGCGCGCGCCAGCCCCGCTCGAGCGTCTTCTCGAGCAGGGTCGGCAACACCTGGTCCAGCGTCGACCGCTCCAGATGGTAGAACCAGATTTCGGGCTTGGTCACGCTCACCCGATCCTACCTTTCGAGACGTCTCAGGCTTCGTACTTGTCGGCCACCATGCGATCCAGGGTGCGCACGGCGAAGCCGACGCCGCCTTCCGGCACGGTGGGGCTGGGGCTCTTGTTGGTCCAGGCGGTCGGGGCGATGTCCAGGTGGGCCCACGGCACGCCGTTGGTGAACTTCTGAAGGAACAGGGCGGCGGTGATCGAGCCGCCGGCCCGGCCGTTGCCCATGTTCTTCAGGTCCGCGATCTTGGACTCGATGTGCTGGTTGTAGATGTCGGGGATCGGCATCCGCCAGAAGTTCTCTCCGACCGCCTTGGACGCCGCCAGGATGTTGTCCGACACCTCGTCCGAGTTCGAGAAGATGCCGGCGTAATCAAGACCCAGCGACACGATCATGGCGCCGGTCAGGGTGGCCAGGTCGATCATGAACTTCGGCTTGAAGCGACCCTGCGTGTACCAGAGGGCGTCGGCCAGGACGAGGCGGCCTTCGGCATCAGTGTTGATGACCTCGATGGTCTGGCCCGACATGGACACGACCACATCGCCCGGGCGCTGGGCGTTCCCGTCGGGCATGTTCTCGACCAGGCCCAGCACGCCGACGGCGTTCACCTTGGCCTTGCGGCCGGCCAGGGCCATCATGGTGCCGGCCACGGCGGCCGCGCCGCCCATGTCCCACTTCATGTCCTCCATGCCCTCGGCGGGCTTGATGGAGATGCCGCCGGTGTCGAAGCAGACGCCCTTGCCGACAAAGGCGATCGGCTGTTCGCCGGCCGCGCCGCCCTTCCACTGGATGACCGCCAGTTGGCTCTCGCGGCGGCTGCCCTGGCCGACGGCCAGAAGGGTGCGCAGGCCCAGCTTCTCCATCTCGGTTTCGCCAAGGATCTCGACCTCCAGACCCAGGCGTTCCAGTTCCTTCACGCGGCGCGCGAACTCGGCCGGATAGAGGACGTTGGCCGGCTCCGACACCAGGTCGCGGGCGAACAGGACGCCGTCGGCAACGGCCGACAGGGCTTCATGGGCGGCGTCGGCGGCGCGGACGTCGGCGGTGACGACGCGCACGGTCTTGATCGACGGCGTCTTGTCGGCCTTTTCGGCCGTCCGGTACTTGTCGAAGCGGTAGCTGGCCAGCTTGACCGCGAAGGCGACGCGCGCGGCCTGGTCGGGCGCCAGATGGGCCGCATCGATGGTCAAGGTTCCGGCCCCCGACAGCTTGGCCGCCGAATAGGCGTTGGCGCCGAAGGCCTCGATCGCCAGGTCGTCCTGCTTGTCGGCCGCGCCGGCGCCAACCAGCAGGATCGCGTCCGCGTCCACGCCCGACGGCGCCGCGACGGTCAGGGTCTGGCCCGCCTTGCCGGTCACGCGGCTCTTGGACAGCGCCTTGGCCAGCGCGCCGCCCGTCGCCTGATCCAGGTTCGCGCCCGAACCCGCCAGGGTCCGATCCTCGTGAACCATGACCGCCAGGATTTCAGCGGCGCCAGCGACAGCGACGAACTCGATCTTCATGAGCGACTCCAGCCGGGCCCCACCCGGCGTTACCAATTGAAAATACGATGGCGCGTCCGCTTGTCGCCGACGCGCCCTGATGTGCTACTAGATGCGCCTCAATATCGCCGCCTGCAACCGGGCGAAATCCATCCGCCCATGACGCTGATTCAACGTTACCTTTTCCGCCAGATCTCGCTGCCCGTGCTCGGAGCGTGCGCGTCGCTGGCCGGAATCGGAATCCTTAGCCAGAGCCTGGACCAACTCGAGGTCATCGTCGAACGCGGCCAGAGCGTGTGGGTGATGGCCAAGCTGACGCTGCTGGCCATGCCGCAGCTGCTGGCGGTGATCCTGCCGATCGGCCTGTTCGTCGGCGCCCTGATCGCCCTGACCCGGCTTCAGCGCGAGCAGGAGCTGACCGCGGTCTTCGCCGGCGGCATGACGCGCTGGCAGGCCATTTCGCCCGCCATCCGCCTGGCGGTGCTGGTGCTGCTGGCGAACCTGTTCATCAACCTGTTCCTCCAGCCGTGGGCCCAGCGGGAAGCGCGCGACCAGGCCTTCGCCATCCGCACCGACCTGGCCGCCCTGCTGGTCGAGGAAGGCCAGTTCGTCCAGGGACCGGACGGCATCACCGTCTATGTCCAGCAGATCGAGCAGAACGGCCTGCTTCGGAACCTGTTCGTCTATCTGGACGACGGCAAGCAGGTGCAGACCTGGAGCGCGTCGGAGGCCCGCTTCGGCCGCGACGCCGCGCGCCAGCCGATCCTGACCATGATCGACGGATCGTGGCAGCGCTATTCGTCGCGCGGCGTGCTCGAATACCTGGGTTTCGAACGCTACGACTTTTCGCTGGCGCCGTTCACCGACGTGACCGAGCAGATCCGCTACAAGCCCACCGACCTCTATCTGCGTCAATTGTTGAACCCGTCGCCGCGCATTCTGGAAAGCGCCGGGTCGCGCGGGGAGCTGTTGGCAGAAGCGCACGGGCGCCTGGCCTCGCCGCTCTACGCCCTGGTCGCCATGGCGTTAGCGCTGTCGGCGATCATGGGCGGGGCCTTCAGCCGCACGGGCTATGCCCTTCGCATCGCCAAGGCGGCGGGCCTTTTCATCCTGGTGCGGGTGATCGGCTATGGCCTGGTCGCCGCCAGCGCCTGGAACGCCTGGATGAACCTGTTGCAGTACATCGTTCCGGTCGTCGCCACGGCCATCGCCCTGCGCGTGCTGTTCCGGGCGCTGAAACCGCGCAAGTCGCGGCTGGCGCCGGTGGTCCATCGGCTGAAGGCCCGCTTCGCATGAGCCTGGCCCTGCCCTCCCCGCGCGCATCGGTCCGGTTCCGGCTGGGCCGCATCGAACGCTATGTGCTGATCCAGCAGCTGCGCTCGCTGGGCGTGGCCCTGGCGGTGATCGCCGCCCTGGTCATGCTGATCGACTTCGTCGAGGTGTCGCGCGGGGTCGGGTCCGACCAGGACCTGTCGGCGGTGCGCATCCTGGGGCTGGTGGTTCTGAAGTCGCCGTCGGTGATCGTGCAGTTGCTGCCGTTCGTCTTCCTGTTCGGCACCCTGTCGGCCTACATCGGCCTGAACCGTCGCAGCGAGCTGGTGGCGATGCGGGCGGCGGGCGTGTCGGCCTGGCGATTCGTCCTGCCGGCGGCGGGCATGGCCTTCGCGCTGGGCATCCTGACGGTCACGGCGCTCGGTCCGCTGGCGGCGGCGGGCGACGCCCTGTGGCAGCGCGAGCGGGCGCGCATCTCCGGCACGGCGCCCGGCGCGTCGAACAACCAGGCCATCTGGCTGCGCGAAGGCGACGACGAGCGGCAGATGATCATCCGCGCCGCCCGCCAGGACCGCGCCAACGCCCGCCTGCTGGATGTGACCTTCTTCATCTACACCACCGCCGCGAACGGCGGCCGAACCTTCTCGGAGCGGATCGACGCCCAGTCGGCGGCGCTGAGCGCGGGAAGCTGGCGGCTGACCAACGCCACCGGGGCGCAGATCGGCCAGCGCGCGGTGACCTACGCCAGCCTGACCCTGCCCTCCAGCCTGGCCGACGAGGAGGCGTTCGAACGCTTCGCCCGGCCGCAGTCGACGCCCTTCTGGTCCCTGCCGAACCAGATTCGGCGGATCGAGAACGCCGGCTTCACCTCCACCGCCTATCGCCTGCGGTTCCAGCAGTTGCTGGCGACTCCGCTGGTGTTCGCGGCCATGTCGATCCTGGCCGCCGCCTTCTCGCTGCGGCTGATGCGGCTGGGCGACCTGGCGCGGATGAGCGTGGCGGCCGTGGTGCTGGGCTTCGCCTTCTTCTTCCTCAACCAGTTCTCGGCGGCCATGGGCTCGGCCGAGGTGGCGCCACCGTTCGTCGCGGCCTGGCTGCCGCCGATCCTGACCGCGCTCGCCGCCTTCACCTTGCTGTTCTATACCGAAGACGGCTAAGGGCGCTCGCTCCACCTGACCAGGACACGGATGCACATGCAGGGTGATCGCCGCGATCGGCTGGACGGCTTCAGACGGGGACTCCTCGCTGGGGCTGCCGTGATCGCCTGCGCGCCCTTCGCGACCCCGGCCATGGCCCAGACGCCGCCCGCGGTCACGGTCCAGCCGCCCGAGGACGGCCTGTCGCCCCAGGCCGTGTACATCGACGCCGCCGCGGTGGGCCGGCAAGGCGATGTCGTCACGGCGGAAAGCGACGGCGGCGACCGCGTCTATGTCCGCACGCGCGGCCATGTGCTGAGGGGCGAAAGCCTGTCCTATGACCTGGCCCAGGGCCTGGCGACGGCGGACGGCCGCGTCGAGGCGGTCGCGCCGGACGGCGTCGTCGTCTACGCCAGCCACCTGGAGACCGACCGCGATCTGAAGGCCGCCGTCGCCGTCGACTTCGCCACCCGGCTGGAGAACGGCGCCAGCCTGATGGCCTCCACGGCGGTGCGGCGCGGCGAGACCCGCAACGAACTGAACTACGCCATCTTCACGCCCTGCCCGATCTGCGACGCCAACGGGCCGAAGACGCCCAGCATCTCCATCCAGGCGGAGAAGGTGGTCCAGGACGAGGAACTGCGGGCGATCCTGTACCGCAACGCCATCTTCCGCATCGGCGGGGTGCCGGTCTTCTACACCCCCTTCTTCGCCCATCCCGATCCGTCGGTGGAGCGCGCCTCGGGCTTCCTGATCCCCATCGTCAACTATGACGAAGGGCGCGGCTTCTCGATCGAGGTTCCGTACCTGCACGTCGTCTCGGCGTCGGAGGACTGGCTGATCAGTCCCCAAATCAATACCGACGTGGCGCCGCTGCTGAACCTGCAATGGCGCCGACGGTTCGCCAACGGCATGATCGTGGCGCGCGGCGGCTATACCTACGAGCGGAACTTCGGCGACTTCGACACCGACGGCGACGGCGACTACGAGACCAACACCCGCTTCGGCGACCGCGACCACCGCAGCTATCTGCTGGCCCATGGCGACTTCGATCCGGAAGGCCCCTGGCGCTTCGGCTTCACGGCGGAGCGGACCTCGGACAAGACCCTGTTCGACCGCTACGACGTGCGCGATCCGTATCAGGACAACGGGCTCTACTACGGCGACCGGCGCCGGTTGATCAGCCAGATCTACGCCGAACGCCAGACGGAGCGATCCTACGTCTCGATCGCCGCCTTCGCGCTTCAAAGCCTGCGGCTGGACCCCCGCTTCGCCGACAACGATTTCCGCGACGCGGACGGCTTCAAGGTGTTCGAGGATGACGGGGCGCTGCCGCTGGTCGCGCCGCTGATCGAGGCCCGGTGGGAGCCCGACGGTCCCGTTTTCGGCGGACGACTGCGGCTGCGCGGCTCGGCCGTATCCTTGTACCGCGACGACTTCGTCGGCGCGCCGGTGCTGAACCCGGAGATCATTCCTTCGGTCACGGACGGGCTTAGCGGCGTCGACAGCCGCCGCATCACCGGCCAGTTCGAATGGCGCCGCGCCCTGATTTCCCCCATCGGCCTGCGCTGGGAGCCGTTCGTCGATGGTCGTGTCGACCTGTATTCGATCGGCGACCTGCCGCCGATGATGGGCCTGTCCGGCGACGAGACCGTCAGCCGGTCGCGGCTGAGCGCCGGCGTCGACGTCTCCTATCCGCTGATCCGTCGCACTGCCGACGCGGACATCATCCTGGAGCCCGTGGCGCAGGTGTCGGTCTCGACCGATCCGGACCTCGACCCCCGCATCCCGAACGAGGACGCCCAGGCCATCGAACTGGACGAAAGCTCGCTGTTCCGGATGGATCGCTTCCCCGGATACGACCTGATCGAAGGGGGCGTGCGGCTGACCACCGGCGGCCGCGCCACCATCCGCTGGAGCGAGGGCCGCAGCGCCAGCCTGTTCGTCGGCCGCAGCTATCGGTTCGACGAGCAGGGCGCGTTCCGGACCAGCGTGCCCGACGCGCCCGGCCGGCTCTACGATCCCACCGGCCTGGCGGCCGAGGCGTCCGACTGGGTGGTGCAGGGCAGCTTCTCCCCTTCCGACCGCATCCGCAGCTGGGCGCACGCCACCATCGACGGCTCGGGCGGTGTGCGTCGCGCCGAAGCCGCGCTGGACGGCCGTTGGGGTCGCCGCAACCTGGCCAGCGTCAGCTACATCATCGACCGCTCCAATCCGGTGGACGGTCCGCTGAACCGCAACTACGAATTCGTGCAGCTCGCGGGGCAGCAGTTCGTGTATGGCAACTGGGGGTTCACCGCCGCCGGCATCGCCGATCTGCAACGCGGCGAGATCACCCGGTCCGAGCTGGGACTGCTGTTCGACGACGACTGCTTCCGCTTCGAGCTGGGCTATCGCCGCGACAACACGCGCGTACGGCCCAGCGGCCCCTCCGAAGGGGTGTATGTGCGCCTAAACCTCGCCACTTTCGGAGGTTCAGGTTATGGACAGGGCGGATTGCGTTGAGCATGACGCTTGACGGGGCGAGACAGCCCTCCGACGACCCGATCCGGGACCGTCGGGCCGCTGTGAGGAATCAGGACGACCTATGGGTTTGATGCGTTATTCGACGGGGGCTGCGCTCGCGGCGCTCCTTCTCGCCGGTTCGGCCCATGGCCAGACGGCCCCCCAGACGCCTCCGACCACCGGCGCGGCGGCCGGCTCTCCGAATCCCGCGGCCGAGGAAGCCCCGCAGGCTGCGCGGCCCGAGCCCCAGTTCCAGATGGCCGACGGCATCGTCGCCACGGTCAATGACCGCATCATCACCGGCTTCGACCTGCGCCAGCGCATGCTGATGCTGATCGCCTCCTCCCAGGTCCAGCCGACCGAAGAGAACCTGCCCGCCATCCAGCAGGCGGCCCTGAACGCGCTGATCGAGGAACGGCTCAAGGCGCAGGAGCTGGAGAACTACGCGACGCAGCTTCAGATCAGCGACGCCGAGGTCGACGACGAGATCAAGGCCATGGCCCAGCAGTCCGGCGTGACGCCCCAGGCCTATCTCGAATTCCTGCAGCAGGGTGGCATCGCGCCCCAGGCCTTCCGCGAGCAGCTGCGCACCGAGATCGCCTGGAGCCAGCTGGTCGGCGGCCGCTTCAACAGCCGCGCGCGTCCCACGCCGGGCCAGATCGATGAAGAGGTGCGCCGGCTCAACGCCGCCGCCGCCCAGCCCCAGTACCTGATCGGCGAAATCTACATCGAGGCGGCGCGCGTGGGCGGGCAGCAGGCCGCGCTGGACGGCGCCCAGCAGCTGGTCCAGCAGATCATCCAGGGCGCGCCCTTCCAGGCGGTGGCGCAGCAGTTCTCGTCGGCGCCATCGGCCGCCGCCCGGGTTCCCGGCGATGCGGGCTGGGTGGTCAAGGGCTCGGTCCAGCCGGCGCTACAGGCGGTGTTCGACCAGCTGCAGCCAGGCCAGCTGTCGAACCCCATCCCGGTCGATGGCGGGGTCTACATCATCTACATGCGCGACAAGCGTGACGGCGCCTCCACCAGCCTGGTGTCGCTGAAGCAGATGATGGTCGAACTGCCCGAGACCGCGAGCGAGGCCCAGGTCGCCGAGGCGACCCGCACGCTCGAAGGCCTGCGCCAGGGGCTGACGTGCGACAACATCCTGTCCCAGGCCCGGGCGACGACCGGCGTTCTGGGCGCGGATCTGGGCGAATCGGACGTGTCCGATCTGGCGCCGCAGTTCCAGCAGTTCGCCCGCACCGGCGAGGTCGGCTCCGTCTCTACGCCGATCCGCACGCCGCTGGGCCTGCACCTGGTCGCCGTCTGCGGCCGCCGTGTCGGCGGGCCCGAGGCGCCTTCCCGCCAGCAGGTCGAGAACCGCCTGCGGTCCCAGAACCTGCAAGTGCTGGAGCGCCGCTATCTGCGCGACCTGCGCAACGACGCCCTGATCGAGTTCAAGTGACCCGGCCTCTGGTCCTGACGCTGGGCGAACCCGCCGGCGTCGGGCCGGAGATCGTCGCGGCCGCCTGGCGCGCCCTGTCGAGCGAATCCTTGCCGTTCGCCGTCATCGGCGACGCCGGCCTGTTGCGCCGCCAGGGCGCGCCGGTCGCGGAGGTCTTCTCGCCGGGCGAGGCGGCCGACGCCTTCGCCCGCGCCCTGCCCGTCATCCACCGTCCCCTGCCCGCGCCGGTCGAGACCGGCCGGCCCGATCCCGCCAACGCCGCCGCCGTCGCCGACGGGATCGAGGAGGCGGTCAGCCTGTGCCTGTCGGGAGAGGCGTCGGGCCTGGTCACCGCGCCCATCGCCAAGGCGCCGATGTACGCCTCCGGCTTCCGCTTTCCGGGTCATACAGAGTTCATCGCTGAACTGACCGCCGACGCGCCCTGGCCCGGCGTGCGCGGACCGGTGATGATGCTGACGGCGCGGGACCTGCGCGCCTGCCTGGTCACCATCCATGTGGCGCTGGACCAGGTCGCCGAGTTGCTGACGGCCGAGCGCGTGATCCGCACCGCCCGCGTCGTCCATGACAGCCTGAAGCGCGACTTCGCCATCGCCCGGCCGCGCCTGGCCATGGCGGCGCTGAACCCCCACGGCGGCGAGGGCGGGGCCCTGGGTCTCCAGGAGATCGAGATCCTGATCCCGGCGGCCGAACAGCTGCGCGGCGAGGGCATCGACATCACGGACCCGAAGCCAGCCGACACCCTGTTTCACGACGCGGCGCGCGCGACCTACGACGCCGCCATCTGCATGTACCACGACCAGGCGCTGATCCCGGTCAAGACGCTGGACTTCTGGGGCGGGGTCAACGTCTCGCTGGGCCTGCCGATCATCCGCACCTCGCCGGATCACGGCACGGGCTTCGACATCGCCGGAACGGGCGTGGCGCGACCCGACAGCCTGATCGCGGCCATACGGCTGGCGTGGGAGATGGCGGCGGCGCGCGGCGCGCGCTAACAGGGGCGCGTGACCGACCTTCCCTCACTTCGCGAAACGCTCGACGCCCACGGCCTGTCGGCGAAAAAGAGCTTTGGCCAGCATTTCCTGCTGGACCTGAACGTGACGCGAAAGATCGTGCGCCTGGCCGGACCGTTCGACGGCCGCGCGGTGATCGAGGTCGGCCCCGGTCCCGGCGGCCTGACCCGCGCCCTGCTGGAATCCGACGCCGGCCCGGTGGTGCTGGTCGAGAAGGACCCGCGCTTCCTTCCCCTGCTGTCGGAGCTGGACGATGGCTCCGGCCGCCTGGCCCTTGTCCAGGCGGACGCCCTGAAGGTGAAGGAGGCGGACCTGGTCCAGGGTCCGGCGCACCTGGTGTCCAACCTGCCGTACAACGTCGGCACGGCCCTGCTGATCAAATGGCTGACCGGCCCGTGGCTGCCGCACGCCCTGACCCTGATGTTCCAGAAGGAGGTGGCCGAGCGCGTGGTCGCCCAGCCGGGAGACGACGCCTACGGCCGGCTGGCGGTGATCGCCCAGGCCGTCTCTTCGGGGCGGATCGTCATGCACCTGCCCGCCGCCGCCTTCACCCCGCCGCCCAAGGTCGCCTCGGCCGTGGTCCACCTGACGCCGCTGGCCGAGCGTCCCTCTCCCCAACGGCTGAAGCGGCTGCAGCGCGTCACCGCCGCCGCCTTCGGCCAGCGCCGCAAGATGCTGCGCTCCAGCCTGAAGCCCCTGGGCGGCGCGGCCCTGTGCGAGGCGGCGGGCATCGAGCCGGACGCGCGGGCGGAGACCATCGACGTCGCCGGCTTCCTGCGGCTGGCGGATGCGCTTTCCTGAGGATTTGGCATGACGGTCGAGCCGTTCCGCGCCATCGGCGTCAGCCGCCTGGCGCACCAGTTGAAGGCCGAGGGCCGCTCCATCATCCATATGGAGTTCGGCCAGCCGTCGACCGGCGCCCCGGCCGCCGCCATCACCCGCGCCCACCAGGTGCTGGACCGGGACGCCATGGGCTATTGGGAAAGTCCAGACCTGCGCGCCCGCATCGCGCGCCTGTATGACGAGCGGTATGGCGCGGCCGTCGATCCGGAACGCATCCTGCTGACCTGCGGCGCCTCGCCCGCCCTGGTGCTGGCGCTGAGCACGCGCTTCCGGCCGGGCGATCGAGTCGCCCTGGCCCGGCCCGGCTATGTCGCCTACCGCAACACCCTTCGCGCGCTTCATCTGGAGCCGGTGGAGATCGCCTGCGGGCCGGAGACGCGGTTCCAGCTGACCGCCGACCAGCTGGCCGCGCTCGATCCCGCGCCGGCCGGCGTGATCATCGCCAGCCCCGCCAATCCTACCGGAACCATCATCCCGGACGACGAACTGGCCGCCATCGCCGAGGTCTGCCGTTGGCGCGGAATCGCCATCGTCTCGGACGAGATCTACCACGGCCTCAGCTACGTCGGGCCGACGGCGACGATGCTGCGGTTCGCACCGGACGCCCTGGTGATCAACAGCTTCTCCAAATACTGGAGCATGGCCGGGTGGCGGCTGGGCTGGCTGGTGGTCCCGCCGGACCGGGTCGAGGCGGCCCGCGCCTACATCGGCAACATGTTCCTGACCCCGCCCAGCCTGAGCCAGCACGCCGGCCTGGTCGCCATGGACGCGGTCGAGGAGCTGGAAGGCCATGTCGACGCCTATCGCCGCAACCGCGCCCTGATGCTGGAGGCCCTGCCGGCGCTGGGCCTGCGCCGGATCGCGCCGCCGGACGGCGCCTTCTACATCTGGGCCGACATCGGCCACCTGACCGACGACAGCGTCGCCTTCTGCGAACGCCTGCTGCGGACACGGGCGTGGCGACGGCGCCGGGCGTGGACTTCGACCCCGTGGAGGGACGCCGCTTCATCCGCTTCAGCTTCGCCGTCTCGACGGCGGAGGTCGAGGAGGCCCTGGCGCGCCTGCGCCCCTGGTTCGCTTCCCGGAGCGAGCGGGGGTCCTAGCCGACCTTCTTCGCCAGGCCCGCCAGCCTGGCCAGCTTCGGCGTGACGATCGGAATGGTCAGCATGGTCGATCCCACCGCCATCAGCAGCAGGGCGGTGAAGGTCGCATTGGTGATGATCTGGCGATCCAGCAGGATGTTGACGAAGATGATCATGATCAGCGCCTTGGTCTGGAGCAGCCAGCCGATGATCGACGCCTCGCCCTTCTCCCATTTCAGGATGCGCCCGGCGATATGGACGCCGACCAGCTTGCCGATCACGGACACGGCCAGCAGGACCGCCGCCGCGCCGAACACCATGGCGCCGCCGACATCCCACTGGGTGCGCAGACCGGTGCTCAGGAAGAAGACCGGCATCATCGCCAGCAGCACATGCTCGCGGAACAGGTCCATCTTGCCCTGGTCGAACCAGCGGAAGTCGAGGACAGCGCCCGCCAGGAAGGCGCCGACCATGTAGTGCAGGCCCGACCAGTCGCCGGCGAAGCCGCATCCGGCCAGCCAGATCAGGGCGCAGTACCAGCGATCCTTCTCCGGAATGCGGACCATCAGCCAGCGCACCGCCCAGGCCGCCGCCGCGAAGCCGACCAGGAAGACGAGCTGGCGGCCGATCCGCTCCCAATCCAGCAGGATCAGGGCCAGCACGCCCCAGATGGCGATGTCGTCCAGGCTGGCGTACCGCAGCATGCGCTGGCCCAGCGGCTGGCGCAGGATGTCCAGCTTTTCCATCAGCAGCACCAGGATCGGCAGCGCCGTGACGGCGCAGGCCATGCCAATTCCCAGAACCACCTGCCAGGTCTCCCCCTCCGGACCCACCCAGCCGGGGAAGCGCAGCATGCCGACGGCCGCGACGGCGCCGAACATCAGGGGCGTGACCAGGGCGAAGCCGGCGGTGACGCCGGTCTCGGTCCGCCGCTTCCACGCCTGGCCGACATCCAGCTCCAGACCGGCGACGAAGACGAAGATCATTACCGCCCACCACGCCACGCCGTTCAGGGCCGTGACCACCTGGGGCGTGAAGACGGTGGAATAGTAGGTGGGAAAAGCCGCCCCCAGCACGCCCGGTCCCAGCAGGATCCCGGCGATGATCTGCACCACCACCAGCGGCGCGTAGAAGTCGGTCCGGCATATCCGCCAGATCAGGTACGGCGCGCTGAAGATGATCAGCATGGCGACCAGATACAACTCGGTCGTCGTCACCCCGGCACGCATCGATTTCCCCCCGTTTTGGACGGAGGTTAAGCCCGAGACGCCGCCATTGGCAACGTTCTCAAGAAATCAGGCCGCCTTCCCCACGGGCCCGGCCAGGACCACCCGCTGCAGGGCCTCGTACAGCTTCTTCGGCTCCAGGGGCTTGGCCAGCCAGTCGGTCATGCCCGCCGCGCGACAGGCGGCGACCTGGGCGGCTTCCGTGCCGGCGGAGAAGCCGATCACCGGAACCTCGGCGTTGATCCCGCCGGAAGCGCGCAGGCGGCGGGTGGTCTCATTGCCGTCGATGCCGGGCATGTTCACGTCCATCAGCACGGCGTCGAACGGGCTCTGGGCCAGGAGTTGCAGCGCCAGGTGGCCGTCCGAGGCCGTCGACAGTTCGACGTTCAGCGGTTGCAGCACCAGGGCGATGGTCCGCCGGTTGATCTCGTGGTCGTCCACGGCCAGCACCCGCAACGGGCGCTCGATCGCCGGCGGCGTCGCCTCGAAGCCGTCCTGCGTTTCCACCGGCGCGCCGATCGGCAGATCGACCGTCAGGGTGAAGGCGGCGCCCTCCCCTTCGACGCTCTCGGCGTTCAGGTCCCCACCCATGAGCCGCGCCAGGTCCCGACTGACGGTCAGCCCCAGGCCCGTGCCTCCATAGGTGCGCGCCACCTCGGCCGATCCCTGCGCGAAGGGAGAGAACAACCGCGCCATCGCGTCGGGCGAGATGCCCCGCCCCTGATCCGTCACTGTCAGCGCCACGCGGCGCGTTCCCTTCTCCGGCTCCGAGACGACCGCGGCGATGCGGACCTCGCCCTGGACGGTGAACTTGATGGCGTTGGAGACCAGGTTGTTGACGATCTGGCGCAGGCGGAACGGGTCACCGCGCAGCCAGAGCGCGTCCTTCGGCGCGACGAGCCTCAGCGGCAACCCCTTCTCCTGGGCCGGCGCGGTCCAGAAACGGGCGGCGTCGCGCAGGAATTCACCGAGGTCAAAATCGCGGCTTTCCATCTGCATCGCCCCGGCCTCCATCTTGGAGTGGTCGAGCAGGTCGTTCAGCATGCCGGTCATCAGCCGCCCGGCGTCGATGATCAGGTCGGCCGTATCCGAAGTCTTGTCCGGCGCGCCGCCGGTGCGGATGACGTGGGCGCCGGCCAGGATGGCGCTGACCGGGGTGCGCAGTTCGTGGCTGACGATGGCGGCCATGGCGGCGCGGTCGGCCATGGCCGCCTGGGCCTGCTCGAGCCGGTGCTCGGCCTCCGACAAGGCCTCGTTCTCGGCGCGGCGCGCCGCGTGGACGCGCCAGTAGACGTTCAGGATGGCGGCGACGAACAGCAGGATGGTCACGGACATCACCGCGAGTTCCTGGGCCTGTCCGTCGATCAGCTTGACCAGGGGCATCAGGGCCAGGACCAGCAGATAGGGAGTCGCCCCGATGAAGAAGAGCGCGCGCGAGCCTATGCCCGAGGCGACGTTCGTCAGCACGCCGCCCGCGACAACCAGGACGGCGACGGTCGCCAGCGCGACGCTGCCCGTGGCCCAGATGACCAGGGCGACGAGCGAATAGGCCGATCCCATGAAGGTGGTGGAGACCATCGCCAGCAGGATCGGCCAGCCCGAACGGGTCTGCCCGCTGCGGAATGGCGCCATGGTCCAGATTTCGAAGGTCTGCACGAATACGGCGACGGCCAACCAGATGGGAACCCAGCCGTCCCGGCCCGTCGCGTGCAGCGCCCAGGCCAGGATGCCGGCCAGGAGCACGCGCACGGGAACCTGCTTCAGCCGCTCCCGTCCGCTGATCGTCAGGATGGAGGCGAAGGATTCCAAACCGTGCATGATGCTCCCCGTCGGTGCGCGCACCGATAGGGCAAGTTCACCAACAGCTTATGAACACGCCGGATAGGCAATCTTCCGTATGCGCGGATTCACGGACTGGTATCGCTATCCTCACTATATCGGGAGTGTAGTTGTGTAAGCGTAGCGTAAGCCGAACGGCGTCGCATTCCCACGGATGCGGCGCCGTTTCGTCCATCCGGCTCAGACGACCTCGTGCAGCAGGGCGTCCTTGTAGTTGCGGACCCACAGGTTACGGAACCGCCTTGACCGTTCCGCATGATAGATGTGGGCCAACTCGGCGTAGGACCGGTCGAAGTCCTCGTTCACCAGCACATAGTCGAAGGCGTCGCAGTGTTCGATCTCGCCCTTGGCGTTGGCGACGCGCTGCTCGATCACGTCCTCGGCGTCCTGGGAGCGGGTCACCAGGCGGCGGCGCAGCTCGGCCAGGCTGGGCGGCAGGATGAAGACCCGCACCGCGTCCTCGGGACACTTCTCGGCCACGTCGCGGGCGCCCTGCCAATCGATGTCGAACAGCACGTCGCGGCCTTCCGCCAGCGCCCGGTCCACCGGCGCGCGCGGGCTGCCGTAGCGATTGCCGTGGACATCGGCCCATTCCAGGAAGGCGTCGGCGTCGATCAGCCGCTGGAATTCCTCGTGGCTGACGAAATTGTAGTCGCGGCCGTCCACCTCGCCCGGCCGGATGCCGCGCGTGGTCATCGACACCGACAGTTCCAGCGCCTTGTGATCGGCCATCAGGCGGCGGCACAGGCTGGTCTTGCCCGCGCCCGACGGGCTGGCGACGATCAGCAGGACGCCGCGGCGGGGGGTGTGTTCATTCGACATTCTGGACCTGTTCACGCAACTGCTCGATCACGGCCTTGAGCTCCAGGCCGATTCCGGTGAGCGCGGTGGTAGCCGATTTCGAGCACAGGGTGTTCGCCTCGCGCATGAATTCCTGCATCAGGAAGTCCAATTTGCGCCCGGCCGGCGGCTGGTCCAGCAGTTGGCGGGCCGAGGCGACGTGGGCGGTCAGGCGGTCCAGCTCCTCGCGCACATCGGCCTTGGCCGCCAGGGCTGCGGCTTCCAGGAAGACCCGCTCCTCCAGCCCCGGCGCGTCGGGCGCCAGTTCGGCGATGCGGCGGGCGAAACGGTCGCGGATCGCCTCGACCTGGGCCCGGGCCTCGCCCTCGGCCTGGGCGACCAGGGCCTCGATGCGGGCGACGAAGTCCTCCAGCACCGGCTTCAACTGCGCCCCCTCGCGCCCGCGCGACGCCTTCAGGGCGTCCAGCGCCTGTTCGATCGTCCGCGCCATGGCGGCCTGGAGGGCGGCGCGGGCCTCGGGGTCGTCCTCGTCCTCGGGCGTGTCGATCACGCCGCGCAACGCCAGCAGGCCGTCGGCCGACGGCGGCGTCGCCCCGCCTTCCGCCAGTTCGTTTGCCAGGATCAGGTAACGCGACAGAAGGGGCGCGTTGACGACCACCGCCGCCTCGCCGGCTTCCGTCCGGCGGGCCTGGACGCCGATCGACACCTGGCCCCGCGCCAGCCGGGCCTGCGCCGCCGCCTTGGCCAGCCGCTCCAGATCGTCGAAGCCGTTGGGGCCGCGATAGCGGACCTCCAGGTTGCGGCCGTTGACCGAGCGCGCCTCGACCGACCAGGTCCAGCCGTCGGCCGCGCCGTCCGCCCGGCCGAAGCCGGTCATGCCTGATATCTGGCTCATCGCGTTCCCCGGCTGGCGCCCGGCGGCAGGGTGATCGTGGCCTGGCCGCCCTGAGCCTGGATCTGCGCCGATGCCGTGGCGGGCTGGTCCTCGGCGGGCGTCATCGGCGCCGGCGAGGTTCCGGGCGCGACCGGAACCGGCGCCTCCGGCGGCAGGCCGGCGCGCTGGCGTTCGATCTGGCGCCAGCGGGCGACGTTCTGAAGATGCTCGTCGTAGGTCGCGGCGAAGGCGTGCCCCCCCGTGCCGTCGGCGACGAAGAACAGGGCCGGATCGGCCGGCGGGTTCAGCACCGCCTTCAGCGCCTCCGCGCCCGGATTGGCGATCGGCGTCGGCGGCAGGCCGTCGATCTGATAGGTGTTCCAGGGCGTCCGGCGTTCCAGCTCGGACCGGCGGATGCCACGCCCCAGCGGCCGGCCCTGGGTCAGGCCGTAGACGATCGTCGGGTCGCTCTCCAGCCGCATCCCCTGGCGCAGGCGGTTGGAGAAGACCGCCGCCACACGCGGCCGTTCGGCCGCGACGCCGGTCTCCTTCTCGACGATGGAGGCCAGGATCATTGCCTCTTCCGGGGTCTTGGCCACGGTCGCCGGGGAGCGCTGCGCCCATAGGCGGCGCAGGTTTTCGCGCGCGGCGACCTGCATCCGCTCGACCACCGCCTGACGGGTCTCGCCGCGCGTGACCTCATAGGTGTCGGGCCACAGGCTGCCTTCCTCGGGCGTTTCCTCGACCGTGCCCGTCAGCACCGGTTGGCGCATCAGGATGTCCACCGCCTGGGCCGACGACCAGCCTTCCGGCAGGGTGACGAAGTGGCGGACCACCCGCCCCTCGACCAGCAGATTGACCACCCCCGCCAGCGACAGACCCGACGGCACCTGGTACTCGCCTGCGCGCAGCCGCCGGTCCGCGCCGGTGAAGGTCGCCGCCGCCTTGAACAGGTCGGTGGAGCGGATCACCCCCGCCGCCTTGAGCTGGGCGGCGATGGCCGAGACGCCGGAGCCGCTCTGCAGGGTGACGATGGTGCTGTCCCCCTGCCGCGCCGACGGGCCCGGCCTGTAATAGACACCCCACAGGATCGCCAGGCCGGCGATCAGGAACAGGCTGAAGGTCGCGGAGGCCGTCAGCAGCGCGACGACCAGGCCCGACCGCTTCGTCCCCTTTTCGACCCGCCCCCGGCCGAACATCTCAGTCGGCGACCTTCTTGAAGATCACCGAGGCGTTGGTCCCCCCGAAGCCGAAGCTGTTGGACATGGCCACATCGATCTTCATCGGCTTGCCCTTGTGCGGAACCAGGTCGATCGGCGTCTCCATTTCCGGATCGTCCAGGTTGATGGTCGGCGGCGCGACCTGATCGCGGATGGCCAGGACGCAGAAGGCCGCCTCGATGGCCCCGGCGGCGCCGAGCAGGTGGCCCGTCATCGACTTGGTGGACGAGACGGCCAGGTTTTTCGCATGGTCGCCAACCAGCCGCTCGACCGCCTTCAGTTCGATCCAGTCGGCCATGGTCGAGGTGCCGTGGGCGTTGACGTAGTCCAGGTCCGACGGCTCGAGGCCCGCGCGCTTCAGCGCCGCCTTCATGGCCCGTTCGCCGCCCTCGCCGTCCTCGGACGGGGCGGTGATATGATAGGCGTCGCCGCTCATGCCGTAGCCGACGACCTCGGCGTAGATCTTCGCGCCGCGCGCCTTGGCGTGCTCGTACTCCTCCAGCACGAAGATCCCGGCGCCCTCGCCCATGACGAAGCCGGCGTGGCCCCGGTCATAGGGGCGCGAAGCCTTCTCGGGGGTGTCGTTGTAGGCGGTGCACAGCGCCTTGCAGGCCAGGAAGCCCGCGATGCCGATCGGCACGATCGAGCTTTCCGCCCCGCCGCAGACCATGACGTCGGCGTCGTCCAGGGCGATCATCCGGGCGGCGTCGCCGATGGCGTGGGCGCCGGTGGCGCAGGCGGTGACCACCGCGTGATTCGGCCCCTTGAGGCCGTGGCGGATCGAGATCTGGCCGCCGGCCAGGTTGATCAGCGCGCTGGGGATGAAGAAGGGGCTGACGCGGCGCGGGCCCTGTTCCTTCAGGACGATGGAGGTGTCGGCGATGGGGCCCAGGCCGCCGATGCCGGAGCCGACCATGACGCCGGTGCGCTCGCGATCCTCGTCCGTCTCCGGCTTCCAGTTCGCGTCGTGCAGGGCCTCGTCGGCCGCGGCGATGGCGTACAGGATGAAATCGTCGACGCGCTTGCGGTCCTTGGCCGACATGATCTGGTCGGGATCGAAGTCGCCCTCGCCGCCGCCGCCGCGCCCGTCCACGCTCGGGACCTCGCCGGCGATGGTGCAGCCATAACCCTCGGTGTCGAAGGCGGTGATCGGACCGATGCCCGAACGGCCCTCGACGATGCCCTTCCAGGTCTTTTCGACGCCCCAGCCCAGGGGAGTCAGCAGGCCGATGCCCGTTACGACGACGCGGCGCATGGTTCGCGCTCCTTCAACTTCGCTTTCGGTCCTCCAATCCTGGCGGGATTCGAGGGGTCAGAAACAGTAAAGGCCGCCGGGCGTCTCCGCTGGGAGCGCGCCGGGCGGCCCTGACTATCGCCAGGCGGCGGCTGGAATCAGCCCGCCGACTTCTCGTCGATGTACTTCACGGCGTCGCCGACCGTCTGGATGTGTTCGGCGGCGTCATCCGGGATCTCGATGTCGAATTCTTCTTCGAAGGCCATCACCAGCTCGACGTTGTCGAGCGAGTCGGCGCCCAGGTCGTCGATGAAGCTGGCCTTTTCGGTGACCTTGTCCGGATCGGCGTCCAGGTGGTCGATGACGATCTTGCGAACGCGCTCGAGGGTGTCGGACATGAGTGTCTCTCTGCCTGTTTAAAATCGCCGTAGAGGCGGGGTCTCTCAAAAAATCGCCGTCTCACGGCAGCGATGGCGATGCAAGCCCGTAACGGCCCGAAGCGCCAATGCGTCCCGCCCTTTAGCACAGCCGTCGGGGCGGGAAATAGTCTGTTGCGAGTCGTGATCCCGGTTCAGACCATGGCCATGCCGCCGTTCACGTGCAACGTCTGGCCCGTGACATAGGCCGCTTCGTCCGACGACAGATAGACGGCGGCGGCGGCGATCTCGTCGCCCGTGCCGAGCCGGCCGGCGGGAATCTTGGCCAGGATGGTCTCGCGCTGCTGGTCGTTCAGCACGTCGGTCATGGGGCTGGCGATGAAGCCCGGCGCGATGCAGTTCACGGTGATCCCGCGCGAGCCGACCTCCTGGGCCAGCGACTTGGAGAAGCCGATCATGCCGGCCTTGGAGGCCGAATAGTTGGTCTGGCCGGGGTTGCCGGTGACGCCGACCACGGAGGTCACGCCGATGATGCGGCCGGCGCGGCGCTTCATCATGCCCTTCACCGCCGCACGGGTGAGGCGGAAATAGCTTTCCAGGTTGACGGCCAGGACCGACTGGAAATCCTCGTCCTTCATCCGCATCAAGAGGCCGTCGCGGGTGATGCCGGCGTTGGCCACCAGGATGTCCAGCGGCGCGCCCGCCGCCGCCTCGGCCGCCGCGACCAGGCCGTCGACCGACTCCGGCTCCGACAGGTTGGCCGCCGCGAAATGCGCCCGCTCGCCCAATTCCTTGGCCAGGTCCGCCAGAACGGCCTCGCGCGTGCCCGACAGCACCACGGTCGCGCCCTGGGCGTGCAGCGCCCGCGCGATCGCCCCGCCAATGCCGCCCGTCGCGCCGGTCACCAGCGCGATCTTGCCTGCGAGATTGAACATGTCGTCCTCTCCTCTTCCGTCATCCTCGGCTTGACCCGAGGATCCGGCGCCCAGCGGCGCCGGTGTCGATGATGGCGCTCACTCTTCAACGCCGAAGTGCGGATGGTCCGATCCTCGGGTCAAGCCCCGAGGACGTCGGACTCCGGAACGATCAGAGCGACTTGGCGAACGCTTCCAGGTCTTCCGGCGTGTTCAGCGGCAGGCTCTCGGCGGCCGGGGCGATGCGCCGGGCCATGCCGGTCAGCACCTTGCCCGCGCCGACCTCGACGAAGCGGGTCACGCCGCCGTCCGTCGCCATCCACTCCATGCTCTCGCGCCAGCGGACGCGGCCGGTGACCTGTTCGACCAGCAGGCGGCGGATGGCTTCCGGATCGTTTTCCGGACGGGCGGTGACGTTGGCGACCACCGGAACGGCCGGGGCGACGATGGTCGCCGAACCCAGCGCCGCCGCCATCTCGTCGGCCGCCGGCTGCATCAGCGGGCAGTGGAAGGGCGCCGAGACGTTCAGCGGGATGGCTCGCGCGCCCAGTTCCTTGGCCTTTTCAATGGCGTGGTCCACGGCCGCCTTGTCGCCGGAAATGACGATGTTGCCGGCGTTGTTGTCGTTGGCCACGACGCAGACTCCGACCTCGGCGCCGGCGGCGGCGGCGGCCTCGGCCAGGGCCAGGTCGGTCTTGGGTCCGATCAGGGAGGCCATGGCCCCCTTGCCGACGGGCACGGCCCGCTGCATCGCCTGGCCGCGCAGCTTGAGCAACCGCGCCGTGTCGGACAGCGAAAGCGCGCCCGCGCCCGCCAAAGCCGAATATTCGCCCAACGAATGGCCCGCGACGAAGGCCGCGCGCGCCGTGTCCACGCCGAACTCGGCCTTCAGGGCGCGGATCACCGCCATGGAAACGGCCATCAGCGCCGGCTGGGCGTTCTCGGTCAGGGTGAGCTGCTCTTCCGGTCCTTCGCGCATCAGGGCCGACAGCTTCTGGCCCAGGGCCTCATCCACCTCGGCGAAGACGTCGCGGGCGGATGGGAAGGCGTCGGCCAGCGGCGCGCCCATGCCGACCGCCTGGCTGCCCTGTCCGGGGAAGAGAAGCGCGAGGGTCATCGCCCCCTCCTGAATCGTTGATCCGAGGCGCGGAGCCCTAAGGCCAGACTTCCGCCAGGGCAAGCCGCGCCGCGACCGGGGCGGGCCGCATGCGACCAGAACCTAGCCGACCGACACTTGGTGCGACGCGGTTTTCGGAGATGGGCCGAACCGGTTCGGACCGCGCGTTCCCTCGAGGCAGCCCAGGTTGACGAGCAGCCATGAAACCAGGCCCAGGGCCGCCAGCCCCCCAACCGTCGCGGCCGGCCAGGACGGCGCCGTCAGCATGGGCGAAGCCAGGGACAGGATGTCCGCCGCCAGGACCGCGACCACGACGATCGCCGCGCCCCGATCCCGGTCATGCGCCCGCTTCGCCGCCAGCGCGGTCCGGGGCCACAGCGCCGCCACGGCCACGGCGCCCATGATCGCCAGCGCCGGCTGGTCCGCCCAGCGCGCCGCGACGCCGCCGCCGAACAGCGACCGCTCCTGGCCCAACCACAGACAGATCAGCAGTTCCCCGACCACCAGCTGTCCCAGGGCCAGCGACAGGACCAGCATCCACCAGTCCTGACGCCTCAGTCGCCCTTCGAAACCGAACAGCTTGCGCGCCAGCGTCATGCAACTCCCCCGAGATCGCCGGACCTTGACCCAAGCCCGGAACGCGCACAACCCCGGAGGGATGAAAAACTCGCCTTGGTTTACAATCGGATGTCAGAAGAAGTGGTACGCCCCCTGGGACTCGAACCCAGGACCCCCTGATTAAAAGTCAGGTGCTCTAACCAGCTGAGCTAGGGGCGCGCCGACGGCCTGAAACACGGGCCGGAAACGATCGGTCGGCGCCTTCTGTTGCAATCCGCTCTTCCGGTCAAGGCCGGGGCTGGCTAGCACTGGCGGCATGAAACCGCTCGCGGGCGTGCGCGTCCTGGAATTCGACGGCCTGGGGCCGGTGACCTTCGCGGGCATGCTGCTGGCCGACTGGGGGGCCGAGGTGCTGCGCGTGACGCGCTCGGCCGACGCCGCGCCCGCGGTCTTCGGCGAGGTCGGCGGCGCCCTGCTCCATCGCGGCCGGACCGCCGTGCCCGCCGACCTGAAATCGGCGGAGGACCGCGACCGCGTGCTGGCCCTGGTCGAACGGGCCGACATCGTCATCGAGGGGTTCCGTCCCGGCGTGCTGGAGCGACTGGGCCTCGGGCCCGAGGCGCTGCGGGAGCGCAATCCCCGCCTGGTGATCGGCCGCGTCACCGGCTGGGGACAGGACGGCCCGCTGTCGGAGCAGGTCGGACATGACCTGAACTACATCGCCCTGTCGGGCGCCCTGCATGCAATGGGCGAGGGGGACCGGCCGCCCCCGCCGCCGCTGAACCTGGTGGGCGACTACGGCGGCGGCGCCATGCTGCTGGCCGCAGGGGTGCTGGCGGCGCTGACGGAAGCGCGCACGACGGGGCGCGGCCGCGTGGTCGACGCCGCCATGACGGACGGCGCGGCCCTGTTGAGCGGATTGTTCCAGGCGCTACGGGTCCAGGGACTATGGAGCGACGCGCGGGGCGCGAACCTGCTGGACGGCGGCGCGCCCTTCTATCACTGCTACGCCTGCCGGGACGGGCGATTCGTCGCCGTGGGCGCGCTGGAGCCGCGCTTCTACGCGGCTTTGCTGGCGGGCCTGGAGATCGATCCGGCCGAGGCGCCGCAGCATGACCGGGCGGCCTGGCCGGCGACGGCGCGTCGCTTCGCCGCACGTTTCGCGACCCGGGATCGCGACGACTGGTGCGTCCATTTCGCGGGCGGCGAGGCCTGCGTGACGCCGGTGCTGGCCCTGGGGGAGGCGCCGGACCACCCTCACAACCGGGCGCGCGGCGTCTTCGCCGCCGACCTGCCCCAGCCGGCTCCGCTGTTCGACGGCGTCCGTCCGGCGCCCGGTCCAACGGGCGCGGCCGGACTGGATGAGGCGCTGGCGCGTTGGCGGGACGCGGATGGATGACCGCCAGCGATTTCAAGGCTATGGAACGGCCAGGCTTCGAAGGCGTTGGCTGACGGAGACCGTGGGGACCCTCAGATGAAACGCTCCTTCCTCGCATTGACGGCCGTGGCTCTTGGAGCCGCCGCCCTTTCGTCGTGCGACAATTATGACTCGCGCGACGACGACTACGCCGACGCGCCGCCTCCGGTGGAGGCGCCCGTCGCCCCGTCCGCCGAGGACGCCGGCGAACCGGTCGTCGCACCGGACGTGAGGGACCCGGCGCCCACGCCGGCGCCCGAAGCCCTGCCGGAGGACCAGCGCACCTCCGAACAGTCCGTCCGTCCCGACAGCGACACCCTGTTCTACTAGGAGAACGCCTCTCCCGCGCCACAAGTCTGTGAAAGGCGTCGGGCGCAATCCGCGTTGAAGGTCGAAGTTTGAAGTCCAGGACTCTTTTTCTGTTCACCGCCTTGGCGACCTGGTCCGTGGCGGCGACTGTTTCGGCCGACCCCAAGGCGCAGATCCGCGGCGACATGAGCGCCGACCTGCGCGGCAGGCTGGAGACGGCCGTGGGCCAGGTCGACGGTCCGCCGTCCAGCCGCTTCGAGGCGCGGCGCCGGGCGCAGTCGGCCATGCAGGCGGCCGAGGCCCTGCTGCGGTCCGAAGGCTATTACCAGCCGGTCCTGGAAGACATCGTCGAGGGCGAGGACAATCCTACGGCCATCGTCCAGGTCACACCCGGCCGCCGCTTCGTCCTGACCCAGCCGGCTGTGACTTGGACCGACCCCGAGCCCGACGCGGACTCGGCCGCCGACGCCGCGACGGCCGCGGGGCTGAAGGCCGGCGATCCGGGCCGGGCGGTCGACGTCATCTCCGCCGAAGGCCGCATCGTCGCCTCGCTGAACCGCGACGGCTACGCCGACGCGCGGGCCGAGCCGCGGCGGGTTGTGGTGGATCACGCCGCCTTCACCGTCGCGCCGGAATACCGGATCGCCTCCGGCGAACTGGTGCGGCTGGACGGCCTGCGGCTGGAGACGCGGGGCCGGACCAATCCGGACTGGGTGCGGGGCCTGACGCCCTGGGAGGAGGGCGACCGGTACGATCCCGAATTGGTGGGCGAGCTGGAGCGCCGCCTGCTGGACACCGGCGTCTATGACGGGGTCGGCGTCGCCCTGGCGCCGGTCGAGCAGAACACCGACGAAGGCCTGCGGCCCGTGGTCGTGACGCTGCAGGACCGTCCGCGCCGCATCCTCGAGGCGGGCGCCACCTTCTCCACGGCCGAAGGGTCGGGCGTCGATCTGATCTGGACACACTACAACCGCTTCGGCCGCGCCGACACCGTGCGCTACCAGGCGCGGCTGGCGGACATCAACAGCCGCATCGGCGCGGACCTGTCCCTGCCCCACTGGCGCCGTCCCGGCCGGACGCTGAAGCTGAGCGCCGGCGTGGTGAACGAGGACACGGACGCCTATCTGCGCACCGCCCTGGTGCTGGCGGCCGACCTGCAGCAGCGCGTCGGCAAGACGTCCTACTTCAGCTACGGCATCGGCCTGGACGCGGGCCAGTACACCGAGACACGCTACGACTATGAGGCGACGCCGCCGACGGCGCTGAACCTGGACCGCAACCTGGCGATCGTCACGGGCCGGACCGCCGCCTACATCGACCGGTCCAACGATCCACTGGATCCGCGCCGCGGCTGGCGCGTCACCCTGTCGGCCCAGCCGACGGCCGTGACAGGGGGCGACAACGTCTTCTTCCTGCGCACCGAGGGCCAGGCCACCGGCTATCTGCCGCTGCGCGACGAAGGCCGCACGGTCCTGGCCGGGCGGGTCCGCATCGGCTCCATCATCGGCGGCGAGGAGATCACCGTGCCGTCCGACCGCCTGTTCTATTCGGGCGGCGGCGGCTCCGTGCGCGGCTACCAGTACCAGGGGGTCAACCCGCGACTGCCCGACGACACCCCGCGCGGCGGCCTGTCGCTGTTCGAAACCTCGGTCGAGGTGCGCCAGGATGTCGGCAAGAGCTTCCAGGCCGTGGCCTTCGTGGACGCCGGCTCGGTCGGCTTCCAGGAGACGCCGAACCTGACCAACATGCGCTACGGCGCCGGCGTCGGCGTGCGCTACATGCTGCCGTTCGGGCCGATCCGCGCCGATGTCGCTTTCCCGCTGAACAAGCAGGACGGTGATTCCGACTTCCAGATCTACATCAGCATCGGCCAGGCGTTTTGACCGAGACCTCGTCCCCGCAGGCGCCCGAGACGCGCGAGATGCCCGAGAAGAAGGCGAAACGGAAGCGCACGCGCCTGCAACTGGCGGGCTTCATCGCGGGCTGCGCGCTGGGTGGTCTGCTGATCCTCGCGGTACTGCTGTTCGTGGGCGGGCGGACCTACATCGTCTCCAACGCCGGACGCGAATTGGTCACCAGCTTCGTCGCGGGCAAGAAGATCGGCCGCTATGGCCGGATCAACGTCGAGGGCCTGAAGGGCGACCTGTTCGACGACTTCACCCTGGACCGGGTAACGGTCACCGACGCCAAGGGCGTGTGGCTGGAGGCGCGCCAGGTGCGTGTCGACTGGTCCTACTGGCCGCTGCTGTTCCGACGTTTCCACGCCACCGAGATCACCGCCGACACCATCCGCCTGATCCGCCGGCCAGAGGTGGAGCCGCCCAGCGGCGAGCCGCCGTCGCCCCAGCCGCTGTCGATCGACATCGACCGCTTCTCCGCCAATGTCGAGCTGCTGGAGGGTTTCTCCAAGGAGTACGGCCGCTGGCGCCTAGCCGGCGACGCCGACATCCCGAGGCGCGGTCTGAAGCACGCCTCGGTCAACGCCGACAGCCTGAACCGGCCCGGCGACTTCCTGCGCCTGGCGGCGGCCTTCGGCGGCAAGCTGGACCAGACGCGGCTGAACCTGCGCGCCAACGAGGCCCAGGGCGGCCCCCTGGCGGGCGCCCTGGGCTATTCGCCCGACCAGCCGTTCATGGCGACCGCCGTGCTGGACGCCGACAAGGTCCACGCCAAGGTCCAGACGGGCCAGTTCGTGCCGCTGACCGTCGACGGCCGTTTCGGCAAGCAGGGCTCGCGCGTCTCCGGCTATTTCGATTTCAGCGGCTCGGACCTGCTCGAGCCGTTCGTGGAGCGTGTCGGGCGGACCGCCCGCTTCGGCTTCGCCACTGTGCCGGACGCCGACGACAATGGCTTCCAGGGCGTCGGCTGGAAG
This sequence comes from Pseudomonadota bacterium, assembly GCA_023390245.1. Classification (GTDB taxonomy): domain Bacteria; phylum Pseudomonadota; class Alphaproteobacteria; order Caulobacterales; family Caulobacteraceae; genus Brevundimonas. The sequence continues at coordinate 14,987 of JAEWDF010000130.1, read as the reverse complement.
CTGGTCGCCGAGAACGTCACCTCCCAGGCCCAGGGCCTGATCCGCCTGTCGGACCGCAGTTCGCCCGAGGGCGTGCGCCTGGAGATCGCCACCCCGTCGCTCAGCCGCTTGGTCGGTTCCGACATCGCCGGACCGGCGGCCTACACCGGCCTGTTCAAGGGCGACGCCCAGACCTGGACCCTGAACGGCCAGGCCAGCCTGCTGAACGCCTCGGTGGCCAGCTATCGCGCAACCCGCATCGCCGGCCCGCTGAACATCCGCACCCGCGACGGCCGCATCGACGTCGACGCCGACGTGCGCGCCAACGGGGGCGCGGCCGAGGGCGTGATCGGCGGGCTCCTGGGCGCCCAGCCCCGCGTACGGCTGGAAGCGGCCCGGCTGAAGGACGGCGCCATCCTTCTGAAAAAGATCGACGCCGAGGGGCAGGCCCTGGCGCTCAACGGCTCCGGCACGCGTGGCCTGACCGGAGGCCTGGGTTTCCGGGGCGAGGCCCGGATCACCGACCTGAAACGGATCCGGCCCGAGGCCAGCGGCGCCTTCGGCGGCGCGATCCGCGCCTCTTCGGCCCGCACCGGCGCGCCGTGGGTGCTGTCATTCGATGGTCGCGGCCGCGCGCTGAAGACCGGCCTGGGCGAAATGGACCGCCTGCTGGGCCAGACGCCGCGCCTGCAGCTTGCGGGCCGGCTGAACCAGGGCCGGATCGAGGTCGATCGCGGCGAACTGACCGGCGCCGCCGGCCGCGCGGGCGCCAAGGGCCTGATCGAGCCGGAAGGCCGGCTTCGCCTGGCGCTGGACTGGAACGCGCACGGCCCGTTCGCGGCCGGTCCGGTGGAGATCGAGGGCGACATGAACGGCCGCGGCGCCCTGACCGGCTCGCTGGCCCAGCCGCGCGTGGACCTGACCGCCGGCTTCCAGCGCATCGCCGCCGCCGGCCTGATCCTGAACGACGCCGACCTGATCCTGAGCTTCCGCAAGGGCGCGGACGCCTCGGACGGCCGCATCACCCTGACCAGCGGGTCGAACTACGGCCCGGCCAGGGCCTCGGGCAACTTCTTCCTGGGCGGCGACCGCATCCGGCTCAGCGACCTGGACATCGACGCCGGCGGCGTGACGGCGCGCGGCGCGGTCGCCCTGTCGGACCGCATCCCGTCCAGCGCGGACCTGACCTTCACCGCCCGCCAAGGCGCCTTCCTGGCGTCGGGCGAGGCGGACGGACGCATCCGCCTGACCGAAGGCGGCGGCGCCGAAAGCGCCATCCTGGACGTGTCGGGCAGCAACGTGCGCTTCGCCGGCTCCGACATCGTGGTGCGGATGCTGGAACTGAACGGCCGCGGCACGCTGGAGCGCCTGCCCTTCACCCTGGCGCTGGATGTCGGCGGCGGCACGCCGGCGCGTTTCAACGGAACCGGCGTCTATTCCCGCATCAGGGACGCCCAGACGGTGACGCTGCAGGGCGGCGGCTCGGTCCGCGACGTGGCCTTCTCCACCCGCAGCCCCGCGGTCGTGGCCCTCAGCGGCGACGGACGGGTCGCGCGCGTCGACCTGGGCGTGGGCGGCGGCATCCTGGCGGGCGAACTGCGGCAGGATTCGCGTTCGGCGGTGATCCAGGCGGACCTGACGCGAGTGGACCTGTCCTCCCTGTCGCCGAACCTGCGCGGCCGCGCGACCGGCCGGCTGGCCTTGCGCGGAACCGGCGACGACCTGTCCGGCTCGGCCAACTTCACCATGGAGGACGTCCGCAGCATCGACGCGCCGCGCGGCCTGGCCGTCGACGGCCGCGTCGACGCCACCCTGATCAACAACAGCCTGACCATCAAGGCGTCCGCCGAGGACGAGGGCGCCGTGCGCGCCTCCGCCGACGTGACCCTGCCGGTCGAGGCCTCGGCCGCGCCGCTGCGCCTGGCGATCGCGCGCACCCGGCCGATGTCCGGCCAGGTCGCGATCCAGGGCCAGATCCAGCCGATCTGGGACCTGTTCCTGGGCGGCGAGCGCAGCCTGGCGGGCCAGGTGGACGGCCAGGCGACCCTGGCGGGGACGCTGAACGCGCCGCGCCTGACCGGCCGCTTCGACCTGACCCAGGGCTCCTATCGCGAGAACGCCGTCGGACTGGTGCTGGGCGACCTGACTCTGCGCACCCGATTCGACGACGAGACGGCCCAGATCGAGACCTTCTCGGCCAACGACGGGTCGGGCGGCACGGTCGCCGGCAGCGGCCGGATCGGCCTGCGCCAGGGTTCGGGCTCCACGGCGCAGCTGAACCTGACCCGGTTCCGGGTGATCGACAACGACATCGCCGAGGCCCGCGCCTCGGGCCCCATCACCATCGTCCGCGGTCAGGATGGCAACATCCAGCTGACCGGCCGCATCGACGTGGACGAGGCGCTCATCGCGCCGGAAGTCCCCGGCGAGACCGGCATCGTCTCCATGGACGTGGTGGAGATCAACCGCCCCGGCGGCGACCCGCAGGAGCCGAAGGAACGCGCCTCCGGCCCGCAGATCGGCCTGGACATCGCCCTGCGCTCCACGGGCAACAACGTCCGGGTCGAAGGTCGCGGATTGAACGTGCTGCTGCGGGTCAACGCCCGCGTCCGCGGCACGGTGGCCAAGCCGGTCCTGACCGGGACCGCCAATGTGGTGCGCGGCGACTATGAATTCGCGGGCAAGCGTTTCGTCTTCGACGATCGCGGCACGGTCAGCCTGTCGACTGATCCCGAACAGATCCGCCTGAACCTGACCGCGACGCGCGACGATCCGGCGCTGACCGCCGTCATCAACGCCACCGGCACGGCGGCCAAGCCGAAGATCGAACTGACCTCCACCCCCGCCCTGCCCCAGGACGAGATCCTGTCGCAGGTGCTGTTCGGACGCTCCGCCTCGCAGCTGTCGCCGTTCGAGGCGGCGCAACTGGCGGCCGGGGTTGCGGCCCTGGCCGGCGGCGGCGGCTTCGACGTGATCGGCAATCTGCGCGAACTGGCCGGTCTGGACCGCCTGTCCTTCGGCGGCGAGGCCAGTGCTCTGACGGTGGCCGGTGGCCGCTACATCACCGACGACGTCTATCTGGAGATTATCGGCGGCGGCGAAGGCGGGGCGGCGGTTCGCGTCGAATGGCAGGTGCGCCGCAACGTGGCGGTCAGTTCCCAGTTCGGCGGCCAAGGCGACACCAGCCTGTCGATCCGCTGGCGCCGCGAAAGCCGCGAGCCCGGCCAGCGCCAGGATCGCCGGCCGAACCGGAACTAGAGGACGTCCAATACCCGCTCGACCGGGCGGCCGACCACGGCGGCCCGGTCGCTTTCGGCGAGGGGGCGCTCGATCAGGACCGGCTTGGCCAGGACGGCGGCCAGGATCGCTTCGTCATCAGCGTCGGCGTCCAGCAGGGCGGCGGCGTCCGCCTCCTTGCGGCGCAGCAAGCCCGCCAGCCCCAAACCGCTTTTGCTCGCCAGCCGTTCCAGCGTCGCGCGATCCCAGCCGGCCTTCAGATAGTCGACCACGACGGGCTCGACGCCCCTCTCACGCAATAGCGCCAAGGCGTTGCGCGAGGTGCTGCACTTGGGATTGTGGAACAGGGTGACGGTCATGGCGCGCTCCTTTTCGGTCCCTCCTAGCACCGGCGGCGTGATTCCCTCAGTCGCCTCCGGTTCGGCATGAATCGTCCCTGGAAACCGCCGCTTCAAGGAGGCCCAAGACCGATTTTCCCTCGCCTTCACCTTTGCCTTCGGTCGGTCTAGGGTCGCCCCGCATGCGGATATCAACAGACGATCAGGCCGTCCTCGACCACGTTGCGGCGCGACGCGAGGCGATCATCGGCCGCGCCATCGACTGGGCGAACCTCAACTCCGGCAGCCGTAACGCCGCCGGACTGAACGCCGTGCTGGATAGGCTGGAGGCCGAGGCGAGGCGCCTGCCCGCCGTGGTCGCGCGCATCCCCACCTTGGGCTCGACCACCGTCGCAGACGACGGCTCGGTGCGGACCGAGGCCCATGCCGCCGCCCTGAGGATCGCCGCCCGGCCTGAGGCGCCCATCCAGGTGGTGCTGACTGGCCACTACGACACCGTCTTTCCCGCCGAAAGCGCCTTCCAGACCGTGACCACCCGCGCCGACGGCGCCTTGAACGGTCCCGGGATCGCCGACATGAAGGGCGGGATCAGCGTTCTGCTGGCGGCGCTGGAGGCGTTCGAATCCCACCCTCTCCGCCATGGCGTCGGCTGGACCGTGCTGCTGAGCCCCGACGAGGAGATCGGCTCGCCCGCCTCCGCCCCGCTTCTGGCCGAACTGGGCGCGCGCGGCCATGTCGGCCTGACCTACGAACCGGCCCTGGCGGACGGCACGCTGGCCGGCGCCCGGAAAGGCAGCGGCAACTATCACCTGATCGTCACGGGCAAGGCCGCCCACGCCGGACGCGCTTTCGACGAGGGCCGCAACGCCGTCGCCGGCGCGGCCATGATCGCCGCCGCCCTGCATGGGCTGAACGGCCAAAGGGACGGCGTCACCGTCAATGTCGCGAAGATCGCGGGCGGCGGCGCCCTGAACGTCGTCGCCGACAACGCCGTGGTGCGGTTCAACGTCCGGGTGCCGGACAAGGCCGCCGCCGACTGGATCGACGCCTCGGTGCGAAAGATCGCCGCGACGCCGCCGTTCGAAGGGCTTTCGCTTCACCTGCACGGCGGCTTCACCCGCGCGCCCAAGCCGATGGACGCGGCCCAGACCGCCCTGTTCGAGGCGGTGCGCGACGCTGGCGCCCTGCTGGGCCAGGACATCGCCTGGAAACCCTCCGGCGGCGTGTGCGAGGGCAACAACCTGCACGCCGCCGGATTGCCCAACATCGATACCCTGGGCGTCCGGGGCGGCGACATCCACTCGGACCAGGAGTTCGCCTGGCCCGACAGCTTCGTCGAACGCGCCCAACTCAGCGCCCTGATCTTGTGCAAGGTCGCCTCGGGCGAGATCGATGCGGCCAAACTCAAAGCCTTACGTCTGGAAACCGTCTGAATGCTCGTCGTCCGCCCCGCCGGTCCGGCTGATCTCGACAGCCTGCTGGAACTGGCCATCCTGTCCGGCCCCGGCTTCACCAGCCTGCCCGAAGACCCCGATGTCCTGTCCGAACGGCTGGACCTGAGCCAGGCCAGCTTCCGCGGCGAAGTCGCGCCCCAGGAGGCCTGGTACACCCTGATGCTGGAGGACGGCGATACCGGTGACATCGACGGCATCGGCTCGGTGAAAGCGACGGTGGGGCTCAAGCGGCCGTTCTTCTCGTTCCGAGTGGTCAACAACACCGTCCAATCGCCATCACTGGGCGTGAAGCTGGATCACCAGACCCTGGTGCTGGTCAACGAATGCACCGGCTGGACCGAGGTGGGCTCGCTGTTCCTGAAGGCGGATCGGAGAAAGGGCGGCGCGGGGCGCCTGCTCAGCCAGTCGCGCTACATGCTGATCGGCGCCCAGCCCGATCTGTTCGCCGACACCGTGCTGGCCGAATTGCGCGGCGTCTTCACGCCGGACGGCGCCTGCCCCTTCTGGGATCATGTGGCGCACAAGTTCTTCCCGATGGAGTTCGACGACGCCGACCGGATGACGGGGTCGACGGACAAGCAGTTCATCCTGGACCTGGCCCCGCGTCACCCGATCTATGTCGAACTGCTGCCCGAACCGGCGCGGGCGGTGATCGGCAAGGTCCATCCGCAGGGCGTGCCGGCCATGGCGCTGCTGGAAAGCGAGGGCTTTCGGCCCAATGGCCTGGTCGACATCTTCGACGCCGGGCCGACCGTGGCCTGCGGCCGCGACAACATCCGCACCGTCCGCGACGCGCGCGTGCTGAAGGTCGAGATCGCCGATGCGGTCGACGCCGAACTTCCCGCCCTGATCTCCACCGACAGCGTCGCCGCCTTCCGCGCTGTGCGCGCCAAATGCGACATCGACGGCGAGATCGCCCGCCTGACCGCCGAAACCGCCGCCGCGCTGAAGATCAGGGCCGGCGCCACCATCCGCGTGAAATCATGACCGCTTTCAAATCCTTCGACCCCGCCACCGAAGTCGTGAACTGGGAGGGCGAGGCCGCCGGCCCCGCCCAAGTCGGGGCCGCCGTCGACGCCGCCCGCGCCGCCTTCCCCGACTGGGCCGACCGCCCACGCCAGGACCGCGTGGATGCGGTGAAGCGCTATCAGGCCGTGCTCAAGACGCGCGCGCCCCAGATCGCGGAGGCGATCAGCCGCGAGACCGGCAAACCCCTATGGGAGACCAAGACCGAGGCCGCCGCCATGATCGGCAAGGTCGACATCTCGATCCGCGCCTATGACGAGCGGACGGGCGAACGCAGCAACGACACCGCCTTCGGACGCGCCATCCTGCGCCACCGCCCGCACGGCGTGGCGGCGGTGCTGGGGCCGTTCAACTTCCCCGGCCACCTGCCCAACGGCCACATCGTCCCGGCCCTGCTGGCGGGCGACACGGTGGTGTTCAAGCCGTCGGAGGAGACACCGCTGGTCGGCCAAGTCATGGCCGAGGCGTTCGAGGCCGCCGACATCCCGAACGGCGTGGTCAATGTCGTCCAGGGCGGGCGCGAGACCGGTGCGGCCCTGCTGGACGCGGGGATCGACGCCCTGATGTTCACCGGCTCGGGCGCGGCCGGCGCCTACTTCAGGAAGAAGTTCGCCGACGATCCGCACGTCATCCTGGCGCTGGAACTGGGGGGCAACAATCCGCTGGTCGTCTGGGACGCCGCGGACGCCGAGGCCGTGGCGGGCATCGTGGTCCAGTCCGCCTTCGTTACCACCGGCCAGCGCTGCTCGTGCGCGCGCCGCCTGATCGTGCCGGAGGGCGCGCAGGGCGACGCCATCGTCGAAGCCGTCGCCGCCCTGTCGGACCGCCTGGTCTTTGGCCCCTGGGACAGCGATCCCGAGCCCTACGCCGGGCCGCTGATCTCGGCCAAGGCGGCGCAGGCCGCGCTCCAGGCCCTGCAGCAGCGCATCGACCTGGGCGCCGGGGTGATCCGCGCCTCGGGCCCGGTCGACAACCTGCCGGGCGCCTTCGTCAGGCCGGCCGTCATCGACGTAACCGGCCTGGACGTGCTGGACGAGGAGATGTTCGCTCCCTTCCTGCAAATCATCCGCGTCCCGACCTTCGACGCCGCGATCCAGGCGGCCAACGCCACCCGCTACGGCCTGTCGGCGGGCCTGGTCAGCGACGATCCGAAGACCTGGGATCATTTCATCCGCCGCATCCGCGCGGGCGTGGTCAATTTCAACCGCCCGACCACCGGCGCCGCCGGCGACATGCCCTTCGGCGGTTTGGGCGCCAGCGGCAACCACCGCCCCAGCGCCTATTACGCCGCCGACTACTGCGCCTATCCGGTCGCCAGTTTCGAGGCGGAGGCGGTCGCCAATATCGAGGGTGAGATCAAGGGACTGAGGGCGTGAAGGCGCTTGCGAATTCTCCCTCCCCTTTATGGGGAGGGTCGTCGCGTAGCGACGGAGTGGGGGCGGCCCGGCAGGGCCGCGCTGTCGAATACGAAGCAAATCTGTGGAGCGTCGCCTGGCCCTCCCCACCCGGCTTCGCTGCGCTCAGCCACCCTCCCCATAAAAGGGGGGGAGAAGGATAGTGGCCGCCGTCGAAGCCAACGCCGACGGCCTGATCGGGCCGACGCACTCTTACGCCGGGCTGTCGCCGGGCAATCTGGCCTCCAGCCTGAACAAGGGCGAGGCGTCGAATCCCCGCGCAGCCGTGCTGCAGGGGCTCGACAAGATGAAGCGGCTGGCGGACCTCGGCCTGCCCCAGTTCGTCCTGCCGCCGCACGAGCGGCCGGACATCCCCTTCCTGCGGACGTTGGGCTTCGCCGGGTCGGACGCCCAGGTGCTGGAACGCGCGTGGAAGGACGCGCCCAGTTTCGCCGCCGCCGCCTGCTCGGCCTCCCCCATGTGGGCCGCCAACGCCGCGACCGTGACGCCCGGCGCTGACGCCGCTGACGGCCGGGTGCATTTCACCCCCGCCAATCTGGTGACCAACCTGCACCGCTCGCTGGAACACCGGCAGACCAAGCGGGCGCTCGACGCCCTGTTCCCGGACGCCCAGCGCTTCGCCGTCCACGACGCCCTGCCTCCGGTCGCCCATCTGGCCGACGAGGGCGCCGCCAATCACGTCCGCCTATGCGCCGATCACGGCGCGCCCGGCGTCAACCTGCTGGTCTGGGGCCGCGAGGCGTTCGAACCGTGGGACGGCCCCTACCCCGCCCGCCAGACGCGCGAGGCCTCCGAGGCCGTCGCCCGCCGCCACGGCGCATCCGGGGCCGTCTTCGCCCGGCAATCCAGGGCCGCCATCGCCGGCGGGACCTTCCACAACGACGTCGTCTGCGTCGGCGCGCTGGAGACCCTATTCTTCCACGACCTGGCCTTCGAGGACACGACCGGGACCCAGGCCGCCATCCGCCGCGCGGCCGAGGGCCTGTTCGAGCCCGTCTTCGTCGAGGTCTCCTCCGCCGACCTTCCGCTGGCCGACGCCATCTCCAGCTACCTGTTCAACTCCATGCTGGTCCAGCTTCCGGGCGAGGACCGCCTGACCCTGATCTGCCCGACCGAGACGCGCGACAACGCCCGCAGCCATGCGGTGGCGCAAGGCCTGGCCAGTTCCAACGGCCCGATCGGCCGGGTCGAATACGTCGATGTGCGCCAGTCGATGCGCAACGGCGGCGGCCCCGCCTGCCTGCGGCTCAGGGTCGTGCTGACCGAGACCGAACTGGCCGCGACCAATCCGGCCATGCGCCTGACCGCGGCCCTGCACGCGCGCCTGTCGGACTGGGGCCGGCGCCGGTATCGGGACGAACTGCGCCCCTTCGACCTGGCCGACCCCGCACTGCTGGACGAAAGCCGCGCCGCCCTGGATGAGCTGACGGACATCCTGAATCTCGGGGGGGGCTTCTACCCCTTCCAGCGAGCTTGAGGCGCCGATGACGACCGCTCCCATGACCGCCGCGCGCCGCCTTCGCAACATCGTCGGGGGCTCCGCCGGCAATCTGGTGGAATGGTTCGACTGGTACGCCTATGCGGCCTTCACCCTCTATTTCGCGCCCGTCTTCTTTCCCAGCGACAATCCGACCGCCCAGTTGCTGAGCGCCGCCGCCATCTTCGCGGTCGGCTTCCTGATGCGGCCCGTCGGCGCCTGGATCATGGGGGTCTATGCCGACCGCAGGGGCCGCAAAGCCGGCCTGACGCTGTCGGTCACCCTGATGTGCGCCGGCTCGCTGATCATCGGCATGACGCCCGGCTATGACGCCATCGGGCTGGCCGCGCCCGCGTTGCTGCTGTTCGCGCGCCTGTTGCAGGGGCTCAGCGTCGGCGGGGAATACGGCTCGAGCGCCACCTATCTGTCGGAAATGGCCGAACCGCACCGGCGCGGCTTCTGGTCCAGTTTCCAGTACGTGACCCTGATCTCGGGCCAGCTGATCGCCCTGCTGCTGCTGATCGTGCTTCAGAACACCCTGAGCGAGACCGCCCTGGCGGCGTGGGGCTGGCGCATCCCGTTCTTCGTCGGCGCGGCCCTGGCGGTGATCGTCTTCTGGCTGCGCCGTCGGCTGGACGAGACGCACAAGGAATCGGACATCGGGGACGCCCCTAGATCCAGCGCGATACGGCTGGTCCTGAATCACCCGAAGGAGGCAATGATGGTGCTGGGCCTGACCGCCGGCGGCACCCTGGCCTTCTATACCTACACGACCTACCTCCAGAAGTTCCTGGTCAACACCACCGGCTTCTCCAAGACCACGGCGACCGAGATCAGCGCCGCCGCCCTGTTCCTCTTCATGCTGCTGCAACCGGCCGTGGGCGCCCTGTCGGACCGGATCGGCCGCCGTCCGGTGATGATCGCCTTCGGGGTGCTGGGCGTCCTGTTCACCTGGCCGATCATGACGGTGCTGTCGCGCGTCGAGAGCCCATTCGTCGCCTTCCTGCTGGCGCTGGCCGGGCTGGTGATCGTCTCTGGCTATACGGCCATCAACGCAGTGGTGAAGGCCGAGCTGTTTCCCGTCCACATCCGCGCCCTGGGCGTCGCCCTGCCCTATGCGATCGCCAATGCGGTGTTCGGCGGCACGGCCGAATACGTCGCCCTGTGGCTCAAGGACGCGGGCGTGGAGAGCGTCTTCTTCTGGTACGTGACCGGCATGATCGGAATCTCGCTGATCACCTTCTTCCGCATGCGCGACACGCGCCATGCCAGCCTGATCACCCACACCTAGCCGCGCAGCCGTTCCAGCGCCTGGGGATAGCGGCGCGACAGCGGCGCTTCGACCGCGCCCAGTTCCACCGTCCAGTCGCCCGACCCTTCCGGGCGCAGCCCCGTCACGCGCCCGGCGTTGATCAGCCAGGAGCGATGGGCGCGCACGAAGCCGAAGCGCTCCAGTTCAACTTCCACCGCCGCCAGGGTGGTCCGCATCAGCGGCCGCCGGCCGTCCGCCAGCCAGAACTCCACGTAGTTGCCGGCCGAACTCGCCGCCAGGATATCGGCCAGCGGGACACGGATCAGGCGCGCGCCGTCGCGGATATCGAAGCTGACCGGCCGCACCGGCTCGTCGCGGCGTCGGCGCAGATAGCCGGCCAACCAGAAGACCCCGACGAACAGGGCGTAGCTGAGCAGGTCCTTGCGCAATTCATAGATGAAGCGGTCGCCGAACTGGTAGGGGCCGTCGGCCCACAGGTCGTAGGCCAGCTTGCGCAGGGCCACGAAGCCGGCGACGTGCAGCGCCGAATAGCTCACAAGCCCCAGGGCATGGATGCCCAGGAACGCGGCCTTGGGCCGCCAGCCGGCCGCCAGCGCCTGATCCGGCGGCGCGACCGCGGTGGCCAGCCAGGGAATCCATAGCAGAAGGACGACCATCAAGGCGCTGGAGGCCTCCCAGACCCAGGGCTCCCAGGTCTGGAGGTTCGGGGCGTCCGCCAGGGTGGACAGGGCGTTCACCGTCGTCACCACCACCGCCACGAACATGATCGCCAACCACCCAGCGATCAGGTCACGCGAATCCGCCCGGCGCAGGCGCGCGATCCACACCCCGATTCCGTTCGCCCCGAAAGGCGCGCCGCTCGTCCCAGGCCGCACCGGATCGTCCCCCGGAGCCGGCCGCGCATCCCCCAACGATTGCCGCGCGGCGGACCGCGCAACATCCGTGGACGCCTTCCTATCCGCCATGGAGTTCGACCATGTCCTCACCACCCCCGCCGCTCGCGCGCCGATACGATCTCGACTGGATTCGCGTCGGCGCCTTCATGCTGCTGATCCTCTATCACGTCGGCATGTTCTACGTGCCCTGGGACTACCATGTGAACAGTCCGCGCCCGGTCGAGGCGCTGGAGCCGGTCATGCAGCTGACCAATCCGTGGCGGCTGACGCTGTTGTTCCTGGTCTCGGGCTGCGCGACACGCTTCCTGGCCGACAGCTTCATCGCCCAGGGCAAGGGAGGCTTGGCGCTGGCGGGATCGCGCACGCTGCGCCTGTTGCCGCCGCTAATGTTCGGCATGTTCGTGATCGTGCCGCCGCAGAGCTACTATCAGGTCTTCGAATATCTGCAGGGCGCAGGCGTCGCCGACCCAGCGCATCACTGGGCGCTCAAGGATTTCTGGATCCGCTACGCCACGGGCACGGGCCACTGGTGCAGCGCTGACGGCTGCCTGATGACGCCGACCTACAACCACCTGTGGTTCGTCGTCTATCTGCTGATCTACAGCCTGGCCCTGACGCTGCTGCTTGCGGTTCCCGGCGTTCGGAACGGGCTGCAAAGAATCGCAGACCGCGCCTTCCGCGGGTGGGGCCTGGTCGTCTGGCCGCTGGCGTTCCTGTTCGTCATCCGCTGGACCCTGGCGCCCATCTTCGAGATCAACCACGCCATCGTCGGCGACTGGTACAACCATGCGCTCAGCTTCGGCGCCTTCCTGTTCGGCTTTCTGACCGCGCGGTCGGAGGCGGCGCGCCAGACCTTCATGCGCCTGCGCTGGCCGGCCCTGGTCGTCGCCGTCCTGTCCTGGGCCGGATGGGCGACCTACGCCTGGATCTATCGCGCCGACACGCCGATCCCGCCAGCCGGCCTGCGCGAGGCCATGCGCCTGGTCTACGCCGCCGACCAGTGGGCCTTCATCTTCGCCATCCTGGGCTTCGGCGCGCGCTGGCTGAACCATGGCGGACCGGTGCTGCGCTATCTGACGGTCGGGGTCTTCCCCTTCTACATCGCGCACCAGACGGTGACCGTGGTCGCGGGCCATCACCTGGCCCGGCTAGGCCTGCCGATCGGGTTGGAGGCGTCGCTGCTGATCGCGATCACGGCCCTGGGGTGCCTGGCGACCTATGAGGTCGCGCGCCGCATCGGCTGGTTCGGCCTGCTGCTGGGCGTAAAGCCCCAACCGCGCGCCCGCGCGGTGGCTCAGGCGGCGAACCGACCGCCCTTGCCGGCGTAGGCCTGGGTGCCGCGCGTATAGACCGTATCGGTCGGCAGGACGGCGTCGATGGCGATGTCGTCCTGCCCCTTCAGCCGTTCATAGACGGGGCCGAAGTCCTTCAGCGTCTCGTTCTTCAGAGCTTCCAGGCCGTCGATGACGAAATAGACCTGCTGGAAATCGTCGATCCGGTAGAGCGTCCGCATCACCCGCCCCAGCTCGAAGCCGATCCGGTTGGGCGACGGGTCCTCCAGGGCGAAGACGCTTTCGGTCGCCGAAGAGACGATGCCGGCGCCATAGATGCGAAGCTGGTCGGCCTCCTTCATCAGGCCGAACTCGACCGTGTACCAGTACAGCCGCGCCAGGTTCGGCAGCATCCCCAGCGACGCCGCCCGCTGACCGCCCTTGCCGTAGGCCTCCATATAGGCGGCGAAGTCGGGATCGGTCAGCATCGGCACATGGCCGAACACGTCGTGGAAGATGTCCGGTTCCTGCAGATAGTCCAGTTGGTCCGGCTTCCTGATGAACTGGCCCGAGACGAAGCGGCGATTGGCCAGGTGGTCGAAGAACACCTCGTCCGGCACCAGGCCGGGCACGCAGACCACCGTCCACCCGGTCAGGGCCTGGAGCTTGGGGTTGATGACGTCGAAGTCGGGAATGCCGCCGGCGCTCAGGTCCAACGCCTCCAGCCCGCGCATGTAGGCGTCGCAGGCCCGGCCGGGCAGGATCTTCATCTGGCGGGCGTACAGGGTATCCCAGGTCCGGTGCTCGACCTCGGTGTAGGCCGCCCAGTTCTGGGGAATGGTCCAGTCGGCGGCGGCGCCTTCCGGGGGTTGTTCGAAGACATGCTCGAAATCGGACATGGAGCGCGTTTCCTCTTTTGTCCGGATATAGCGCCCCGCCGCCGCCGGTTCCAACCGGTCAGTTCAGCGCGGCGTCCAGCGGCGCGTGGTGGCCCGCCTCGTCGATGGTGAACCAGCGCCGCTCATCCGCCCGGCTGAGGCGGTCGGGGTCGTCCCGCAGCGCGTCCTCGGCGGCGTAGGCGACGAAGCCGCCGTCCGTCTCGGACACGAAGACACTGTAGAAGGGCTGGTCGGGCGCGGTCGTCCCGCTCTGGCCGGCCGGGCCGGCGTAGGCGGGATCGACGTCCAACACCACGCCCCGAAAGGCGGCGTCGCGATGGCGCACGACCTGGCCGATGCTGAAACGCGCGGTCTGGACAAGGGGAGCCTGGGTCATGCCCCGCTTGTACGCCCCGGCGGGTGAAGCGGACGCCCGCCGGCCCGTTCATCTTCCTGACAGAATGGCTTGGCGCGGAGGATCGCCGCGCGCTAGGGTCGCCGCGACGGGCGCCGCTTCGGACCGCCCATATCGGATACGGCCCATGCCGGAGACCCACGGCGCGCCGCGACGGCGCGACGAGCGGTCCCAGCCTTCCCGCGCCGCCGGCCGGGACGCGACGGGTCGGGACGCGCCCCTCTATGGCGCGCTCGACCTGGGGACCAACAACTGCCGCCTGCTGATCGCCCGCCCGGCGCGCGACGGGTTTCGCGTGGTCGACAGCTTCAGCCGCATCGTGCGGCTGGGCGAGGGGCTGTCCCGCACGGGCCGGCTGGACGACCGCGCCATGGACCGGTCCTACGACGCGCTGGCTCTGTGCGCCGAACGGCTGGCGCGCAAGGGCGTGGAGCCCGGCCGCCTCGCCGCCGTCGCCACCCAGGCGTGCCGGTCGGCCGACAACGGGATCGCCTTCATCGAACGGGTGCGCAAGGGAACGGGCCTCGATCTGCGGATCATCGACCCGGCCGAAGAGGCGCGATTGGCCGTCGACGGATGCCTGAACCTGGTCGACCCCGAGGCCCGCGGCGCATTGGTGATCGATGTCGGCGGCGGATCGACCGAGATGTCATGGCTGCGGCGCGAAGGCGAGGTCTTCCGCACCGTGGCCTGGATGTCGGCGCCGCTGGGCGTCGTGAGCTTGGCCGAGCGCCATCCGGAGCCTCCCGACGCGGGCGAGGCCTGGTACGAAGCCATGGTCGCCGACATGGGCGCCGCCATCGCCGAAGGCCGCATCGAGGACGCGGAATTGCGCGCGCTGTTCGAGCGGGACCAGGCGCATCTGGTCGGCACGTCCGGCGCCATCACCAGCCTGGCCGGCATCCATCTGAATTTGCCCCGCTACAACCGCGACCGCGTCGACGGCCTGTGGATGACCCGCACCGACTGCGAGGCGGCGGCCGACCGGCTGAAGGCGCTGGGGCCGGACGGACGCGCGCGGGAAGCCTGCATCGGCCCCGACCGGGCCGACCTGGTCCTGGCGGGCGCGGCCATCCTGGAGGCCGTGCAGCGCGCCTGGCCGTCGCGGCGCGTGCGGGTCGCCGACCGCGGCCTTCGCGAAGGCCTGCTGCTGCGGATGATGGCGGCGGCGCGCAAGCCCCGCCGACGTCGGCGTCGCCGCTCTAGAGCATGATCGTTTTTGACGGAACCGCTTCGCGGTTCCGGCAGAAGCGTGAATCATGCTCTCGCTTCAACCTGGAGCCTGATTCACCGTTTCAGCGGAACCGCGAAGCGGTTCCTCCTCAACG
>JAEWDF010000048.1 GCA_023390245.1 Pseudomonadota bacterium | reverse complement strand
GCGAAGATCAATCCGGCCGTCCCGGCGCCCGCAGCCGAGGCTCCCAAGCAGGAGGCGGCGGTGGCCGCTTCGGCCGATGCCCCGGCCGCCAGCAAGCCGGACACGGTTCCGGCCCAGGCCAAGGCCTATGACGCCACCTCCGAATTCCCGGCCGGTGCCGAGCTGGTCAGCACCACGGTCCGCGAAGCTTTGCGCGATGCGATGGCCGAGGAGATGCGCCGCGACAAGGACGTCTTCGTCATGGGCGAGGAGGTCGCCGAGTACCAGGGCGCCTACAAGGTCACGCAAGGCCTGCTGCAGGAGTTCGGGGCCAAGCGCGTGATCGATACGCCGATCACCGAGCATGGCTTCGCCGGCATCGGCGTCGGCGCGGCGCTCTCCGGCCTGCGGCCGATCGTCGAGTTCATGACCTTCAATTTCGCCATGCAGGCGATCGACCACATCATCAACTCGGCCGCCAAGACGCTCTACATGTCCGGCGGCCAGATGGGCGCCCCGATCGTGTTCCGCGGCCCCAACGGCGCGGCCGCCCGCGTCGGCGCCCAGCACAGCCATGACTATGCGGCGTGGTACTCGAACGTGCCCGGCCTCAAGGTGGTGATGCCCTACAGCGCCTCCGACGCGAAGGGCCTGCTCAAGAGCGCGATCCGCGATCCGAACCCGGTGATCTTCCTCGAAAACGAGATCATGTACGGCAAGTCCTTCGACGTGCCGAAGGGCGACGATTTCCTGGTCCCGATCGGCAAGGCGAAGGTGGTGCGCACCGGTGCGGACGTGACGATCGTCTCCTTCGGCATCGGCATGACCTATGCGCTCGGTGCCGCCGAGGCTTTGGCCAAGGACGGCATCGAGGCCGAGGTCATCGACCTCAGGACGATCCGCCCGATGGATATCGAGACCGTCGTCGCCTCCGTGCAGAAGACCAATCGCTGCGTCGCGGTGGAGGAGGGCTTCCCGCAATCCGGTGTCACCGCCGAGATCGGTATGCGCATCATGGAGGCGGCCTTCGACTATCTCGACGCCCCCGTCGCCCGCGTGACCGGCAAGGACGTTCCGATGCCCTACGCGGCGAATCTCGAGAAGCTCGCGCTTCCGAATATCGGCGAGGTCGTCGCGGCGGCCAAGGCCGTCTGCTATCGCTGAGAGGGGGCTGACCGATGCCGACGAACATCCTGATGCCCGCCCTTTCTCCGACGATGGAGAAGGGCAATCTCGCCAAGTGGCTGAAGAAGGAAGGCGACACCATCAAGTCCGGCGACATCATCGCCGAGATCGAGACCGACAAGGCGACCATGGAGGTCGAGGCGGTCGACGAGGGTATCCTCGCCAGGATCGTTGTGCCGGAAGGCACCGCCGATGTCGCGGTCAACGAGGTGATCGGCGTGATCGCCGGCGAGGGCGAGGACGCCAAGAGCATCTCCGCTCCGGCGGCCGGCGGCGCTGCGCCTGCCAAGGCCGAGGCGCCCAAGAGCGACGCGCCGAAGGCAGAGGCTCCGGCCGCTGCTGCGGCTCCTGCACCGGCTGCGTCCGCTCCCGCGGCGGCCCCGGCTGCTACTGGCGGCAGCCGCGCCTTCGCTTCGCCGCTCGCTCGTCGCATCGCCAGGGATGCCGGGCTTGACCTCAATGCGATCAAGGGCTCCGGCCCGCATGGCCGCATCGTCGAGAAGGATGTCGAGGCCGCCAAGGCCGGCGGCGGTGCCAAGGCCGCTCCGGCTGCAGCGCCCTCCGCGCCGAAGCCCGCTGCTGCGCCGCTCGCCAGCGGTCCGTCCGACGAGCAGGTCAAGAAGCTGTTCGAGCCGGGCTCCTATGAGGAGATCCCGCATGACGGCATGCGCAAGACGATCGCGCGCCGCCTGACCGAGGCGAAGCAGACGATCCCGCATTTCTACGTCACGCTGGATTGCGAACTCGACGCGCTGCTGAAGCTCCGGGCCGAGCTCAATGCCGCCGCCCCGGAGAAGGACGGCAAGCCGGCCTACAAGCTCTCGGTCAACGACATGGTGATCAAGGCGCTGGCGCTGGCGCTCAAGGCCGTGCCGGATGCCAATGTCTCCTGGACCGAAGGCGCGATGCTCAAGCACAAGCATGCCGATGTCGGTGTCGCCGTCTCGATCCCGGGCGGCCTGATCACCCCGATCATCCGCGACGCCTGCCACAAGACGCTGTCGCAGATCTCCAACGAGATGAAGGACATGGCGGCGCGCGCCAAGGCCCGCAAGCTCAAGCCCGAGGAGTATCAGGGCGGCACGACGGCGGTCTCCAATCTCGGCATGTTCGGCGTCAAGGACTTCGCAGCCGTGGTGAACCCGCCGCATGCGACGATCCTGGCGGTCGGCGCCGGCGAGCAGCGCGTCATCGTCAAGGGCGGCCAGCCGGCCGTGGCGACGGTGATGTCGGTGACGCTCTCGACCGACCACCGCGCCGTCGACGGCGCGCTCGGCGCCGAGCTCCTGCAGGCGTTCAAGGGCTATATCGAAAAGCCCATGGCGATGCTGGTTTGAGCGGCGGGAGAGACACCATGGCTGACTACGACATCATCGTCATCGGTTCCGGCCCCGGCGGCTATATCGCCGCGATCCGGGCCGCCCAGCTCGGCTTCAAGACCGCGATTGTCGAGCGCGAGCATCTCGCCGGCATCTGCTCGAACTGGGGCTGCATCCCGACCAAGGCGCTGCTGCGCTCGGCCGAGATCCTGCATTACGGCCAGCACGCCAAGGATTACGGGCTGGTTCTGGAAGGCTCGTTCAAGGCCGATCTGGATGCCATCGTGAAGCGTTCGCGCGGCATCGCCGCGCGGATGAACAACGGCGTCCAGTTCCTGATGAAGAAGAACAAGGTCGACGTGATCTGGGGCGAGGCCAAGCTGACCAAGCCCGGCACGATCGCCGTCGCGCCTACAAGCAAGCCGGCGATGCAGCCGCAGACGCCGCCGCCCAAGAACGCCAAGGGCGAGGGCACCTATACCGCCGACCACATCATCGTCGCGACCGGCGCCCGGCCGCGCGCGCTGCCCGGTCTCGAGCCGGACGGCAAGCTGATCTGGACCTATTTCGAGTCGATGGTGCCGGCGAAGATGCCGAAATCGCTGCTCGTGATGGGCTCCGGCGCGATCGGCATCGAGTTCGCCTCGTTCTACCGGACGATGGGCGTCGAGGTGACCGTCGTCGAGGTTCTGCCGCAGGTCGTTCCCGTGGAGGATGCCGAGATCGGCGCCTTCGCGCGAAAAGCCTTCGAGAAGCAGGGCATGAAGATCATCACCAGCGCCAAGGTGACGAAGGTCGAGAAGGGTGCCGACTCCGTCACGGCCCATATCGAGGACGAGAAGGGCGGCAAGCAGACGATCACGGCGGACCGG
The DNA here is from genome assembly GCA_023390245.1 of Pseudomonadota bacterium. GTDB lineage: Bacteria > Pseudomonadota > Alphaproteobacteria > Caulobacterales > Caulobacteraceae > Brevundimonas. The sequence goes on along the minus strand of JAEWDF010000048.1, from coordinate 560 downwards.
ATGATCTCGGCCGTTGGCGTCGTCGGCAATATCGAGAATCTTGGCTTGGAAGCGCTCGGCGTGAAGACCGATCGCGGCTGCATCGTCATCGACGATCTCTGCCGGACCAACGTCAAGGGCGTCTACGCGATCGGCGACGTCGCCGGCCCGCCGATGCTGGCGCACAAGGCCGAGCATGAGGCGGTGATCTGCGTCAAGGCAATCAAGGGCCTGCAGCCGCATCCGATGGACAAGCTGATGATCCCCGGCTGCACCTATTGCCACCCGCAGATCGCCAGCGTCGGCATCACCGAGGGGAAAGCCAAGGATCTCGGCCTCTCGATCAAGGTCGGCCGCTTTCCCTTCGCCGGCAACGGCAAGGCGATCGCGCTCGGCGAGCCGGACGGACTCATCAAGACGATCTTCGACGCCAAGACCGGCCAATTGCTCGGTGCCCACATGATCGGCGCCGAGGTGACCGAGCTGATCCAGGGCTTCGTCGTCGCCATGAACCTGGAGACGACCGAGGAAGAATTGATGCACACGATCTTCCCGCATCCGACCCTGTCGGAGGTGATGAA
>JAEWDF010000066.1 GCA_023390245.1 Pseudomonadota bacterium | reverse complement strand
GTGCGGCGCGGCCAGGGCGACCGGCGTCGTCTCGGCGTTCGCGCCGCGCGTCAGCATCTCCAGCCGCCACAGCCAGCGCGAGCGCACTGCCGGCTGGCCGCCGCGCCGTTCGCTGTGGACCAGGATCGCCTCGTCGGCGCAGGCGGCCTGGACGAAGTCCTGGGCGGTCTGGCCCTGGCGGCGTTCGGGCGGCGGCAGGCCCAGCGCCTTGCGCATCGGCCGCGACAGGAAGGGATCGGTCGGCGCCGCCTGGGGCCAGACGCCTTCCTCCAGCCCGGCCAGGATCATCCGGTCGGCGCGCACCAGCCGCGCCTCGATGGCTCCGAGAATGCGCAGCGACGGATGGGTCGCGCCGCCGGTGCGAACGACCGTCTCGCCGATCAGGCCGGACACCAGCTCCGCCAGGTCGGACCGGCGCACCGGGCCGAGCGCCGCGCCGCCGTCGATCAGGCCCGACAGCAGGGCGGCGGCGGCCTCGCCGTCGGGTCCCGCCCAGGCGTCCTGCCCGGCCAGCGCCTCCACCAGTCGGGTCAGGGCCGAGGCGGCGATATCCAGGCTGGCCTCGGGCGTGAAGACGGACAGCGCCGCCTCGATGGCGGTCTCAAGCGTTTCGGCCAGGCGCGTCGCCTCGGACAGGCGGTCGCGCTTCCAGTCGGGAGGGGCGACGCCGCGCCGGCCGGGCTGGCCCGCCTCCAGCAGCCGGCGGCGGACGGCGGCGAAGTCGCGCGGGCGGGGGCCGCGCAGGGCCTGCGCCTCCAGGGCGGCGACGGCGCCCGGCCCGGCGTCCAGCCGGCTAAGCGGATGCTTCATCACCGCCAGCAACAGATGCGGCGACGCCGGATCGGCCATCCACCGCGCGCACAGGTCGACCAGCGCCCCGGCCGGCAGGCGCGACAGCGGCTGGCCGGCGGAGGAATCCGGGACGATCCCCCAGCGCGCCAGTCGGGCGGCGACGCGGCGGCCCAGCGCCTGGTCCGGCGTGACCAGGGCGCAGGTGCGGGGCGATCCGTCCGCATGCGGCGTCTCCAGCGTCTCGCGCATCATCAGGGCTATGGCGGCGGCGGCCTCCTCCTCGGCGCGGACGGTCAGCAGCGACAGGCCCTCCAGCCCCTGGGCGATGGGGTCGCGCGCCTGTCCTCCCTCGGCGGCGCGGGCGCGGATGGCACGGATCGAGCCGCGCCAGTCGTCGGTGGCCTCGGCCGGACGCAGGGCTTCATTGACCAGGCGCTGGCGGGCCTCGCCGCGCGCCAGAAGCTGCGGTTCGACGGCGGGGCGGAACCAGGCGCGGACGGCGTCGCGCGGGATGTCGTGCCGGTCCAGCAGCCGCTTCATCGCACTTTGCGGGTGCTGCTCGTCCAGCCGCTCCCACACGTCCGCCGACAGGCCGAGGTCCAGCCCCGGCAGGACGACGCAGCCCTGCGGCGCGCGCGCCACCGCGCCCAGCACGTCGGCGGCGGCCGGGACGGTGCCGGTCGACCCCGCCGCGATGACGGGCTGCTCGGGCGGCGTCCGGTCCCACTGCTCGGCCAGGCGGCGCAGCAGGGTCGCGCGGCGCCACGCCGGATCGACCAGGCCCAGCTCGGCCAGCCGCTCGGGCCAGGCCTGGACCGCCAGGCCCAGGAACTCGGCCGACCGTTCCCAGTGCTCGGCCATCTCGCCGTCGACCAGGGTGACGATCCGCTCCGGTTCGGACACCTTCTCCAGCTGGCAGGAGTCCAGGAAGCCGCCCAGTGCGTCGGCCAGATCCAGGGCGCGGACCGGGCTCAGGTCCGGATCGAACCGCTCGACGATCATCCGCGCCATCTCGAACCGGCGGCGCAGCGGGGCGATGGCAGGCGGCAGGTCCAGCCCCAGGGCGCCGGGGGTGAAGGGCGGCTCGTCCTCCTCCAGATCGCCCAGCGGACGCACCTGCGGCAGCAGCACCGGCCGGTCGCCGGACAGCCGGCCCAGCGCGCTGGAAAAGGCGCGCGCGGCGCGGCGATTGGGCAGGAGGATGGTCGCGTCCGACAGGACCTCGGGCGGATGCTCGCCCAGCCAGGCCAGAACCCCGGCCGCCAGGTCCTCCAGGAACGGCCGGTGCGCCGGTATGGCGTACCAGCGCGGCGTCGCGGCCGCGAACGGATCGAAGGCCGTGGCCGTCATCCGCCCCCCAGCTTGGCCTCGGCGGCGTCGCGGGCGGCCGGGTCGCCGACGTGCATCCAGTCGCCGTCCAGCACGCAGCCGAACAGGCGGCCCTCGGCGGCGGATTTGCGCCACAGCGGGCTGAGCGAGAAGGGGCCGTCAGGCCCTGCGTCGGCATAGCCGGGCCGGGTGATGTGCACGCCCATGTAGGCGAAGGGGGCGGCTGGGGCCTCTCCCCGGAAGGTCAGGCGGCTGTCCTCCCCCAGGAAGAAATCGCCGTGCCCTTCGAAGCCGATGGCGCCGTCGCGTCGGGCCAGCAGCAGGGCGGCGTCCATCCGCGCCGGGTCCCACAGGCGGATCAGATCGCCCAGCGCCCCGCCCGGCGTTCTGGCCCGGTCGGTCCAGACGCTGTCGATGTTGGCGACGAAGACCGGATCGTCGCCCAGCAGGCCGCGCGCCTTCTTCAGACCCCCGCCGGTCTCCAGCAGTTCGGCGCGCTCGTCGGAAATGACGATCTCCGGCCGCGTGCGCCGCGCCAGATGGGTCTCCAGCCTGTCGGCGAACCAGTGGACGTTGACCACCGCCTTCTCGACCCCCGCATCCGCTAGCCGGTCCAGCACATGGTCGATCAGGGCGCGACCCCGAACCTCGACCAGGGCCTTGGGGCGGTCGTTCGTCAGGGGGCGCATCCGCGTGCCCAGGCCGGCGGCCAGCACCATCGCCGTCTTCGGGCCGGTCGTAGAGGCGGTCATGCGCGAAGCTCCACGGGCACGTGACGGTCGAACCAGCGCGCGACCGGCGCCAGGGCGGGCTGCGCCAGATTGGCGTTCAGATGCCGCCACATGCGCGGCAGGAACTGGCGATAGCGCGGCTTGCCGTCGCGCGCGATCAGCCGGGCGAAGACGCCGATGATCCGCGCCTCGTTCAGCGCGGCCAGTCCGGCGTAGTCGGCCATGAAGGCGGCGCGGTCCACATCCGGCCGCAGGGCGAAATAGTGGTCCAGCGCCTCGGCCTCCAGCGCCGGTGACACGTCGCGGCGGGCGTCCTGGAGCAGGGAGTGCAGGTCCCACGATGGGTGGGCGCGCACCGCGTCCTGGAAGTCGATCATGCCGACGCGCGCGGCGCCCGCGCGTTCCGGCAGCCAGATCAGGTTCTCGGCGTGATAGTCGCGGTGCGCCATGACCGAGGCGCCGGCCGCGCCCGAGGCCGCGACGGGCGCCCAGGCCCGACGCCATTCCGCGATCGCGGAGTCGTCGAAGGCGACGCGGTCGTCCAGGCGCGGCAGCCATTCGACGAACAGGTCCGCGCCGCCCTGCAGCGCCGTCTCGTCATAGGCCAGCAACGGCCAGCCGCCGCTCGGTCCGGGCAGCACTTCGGGCGGTCGCCCCGCGTCGTGCAGGCGCGCGAGCGCCTCGACGGCGGCGAGATACAGCGGCGCCTCCGCCTCGCCGGCCTCGATGACGCGGGCGAACAGGGCGTCGCCGAAGTCCTCCAGCACCGCCAGGCCCACGGGGGCGTCCAGCGCCTCCACGCCCGGCGCGGACAGGCCCAGAGCCTTCAGATGCGCGGCGACGGCGGCGAAGGCCTCGATCCGGCCGGCGGACAGGCGCGCGATCGCGTTCCAGCCTGCGGCGCGGCGCTGGTCCGGCGTCCAGGCCGGATCGCAGGGCGCGCTTTCGGCCGCCGGCGCCTGGTCCATCAGCATCAGGGCGCGACCGTCAGAGAGGGTCAGCCGCTCATAACGGCGGGTCGAGGCGTCGCCGGGCAGGGGCGCGCGCCGGGCGTCGGCCAGTCCGGCGGATGCCAGGAAGTCCAGCCGCAGCCGCTCGCGGTCGGTCTCTGCAATCTGAGCGGCGAGGTCAGGGGCGGACATGATCGACAAGCCTCTCCCACCGGCCTGCGCCGGATACGGTCGCAAGGCGGCCTTCGCCCTGCTCGGACAACGTTATGACCAGACGGTCCGGCCCCAGGAAGCGGCCGGGGTCGTCGCCCAGGCGTTCAGGCCATTCGATCAGGGCGCAGCCGTCGTCCAGCGCCTCGTCCAGCCCGATCTCGAAGGCTTCTTCTGGCGCGTTCAGCCGATAGAGGTCGAAATGGGCGACGGGCGGATCGGCGTCGTAGAATTGGACCAGGGTGAAGGTCGGGCTGGGCACGTCCTCCTCCGGCGTGGTCAGGGCGCGGATCAGTCCGCGGGCCAGGGTCGACTTGCCCATGCCCAGCGGGCCGGACAGCAGCACGCTGTCGCCGGCCGCCAGCAGCGGCGCGATCATCCGGCCCAGCCGGGTGGTGGCCGCATCGTCGGCCAGGACCAGCGCCGTCATTCGAACACCGCCCGAGGATCGGCCGGCAGGGTGCGCTCGGTGAACGTCTTCAACGCCTCGGTCGCCCGTGCGGCGTCCATGTCCAGCTGCTCCGGCGGGATCGGCCGGCCGACCTGCAACCGGAAGGCCTTGCCCTTCTTGTTGAGCAGTTCGTGGAACAGGGTCACGTCCCGCAGTTCCTGGGACACCTTGTCGAAGGCGTGGAACAGGGCGCTGTGCGGTCCCGCCACATGGATCGGGACGACCGGCGCGCCGAACTTGCGCGCCAGGGAGGCGGCGGTGGGCGCCCATTCGGGATCGGTCAGGACGCCGCTCCTGTCCTGCCGGGCCAGCCGGCCGGCCGGGAACATGACCACGCAGCGTTCGGCCTCGAAGGCGTCGCGTGCGGCGTTCAGGGTCGCGCGAGTCTTCTCGCGCGTACGCTTGTCGTACACCCATTCGACGGGGATGACCGTCTCGCCCAAGCGCGGCGAGACGCGCAGGGCGTCGGCGTTGGCGAAGAAGACGGCGTCGCCGCGCCGCTGTCGGATCGCGTCATGGACGGCGACCCCGTCGGCGATGCCGGTCGGATGATTGCAAACCACCACGCACCGCCCCGTCTCCGGCAGCCGCTCCAGGTCCAGGACCGAGACCTTCAGCGCCAGCAGGCCGGAGACGTAGTCCAGCGCCTCGGCCCCCGACATCGGCTGGATCGCATCGGCCATCCGCACCGCCGCTCGATAGCCCAGCACGCCATAGAGCGCCGGCCGCACCACCGGCCAGAAGGGCGAGCCGGTCAGATGCGGCGCGCGCTCGGCGATCAGCACGTCGACGATGTGCGGCCGGGCTAGGGCGGGAAGAGCGGCGGAGTCCATTCCCGTCGCTTGTCGCCGGTTCGCGCCGGCCGGGCAAGCTACCAGATGCGCGCCACGCCGAAGACGTCGAACAGACGCTCGTTGGAGACGAGGGCGAGGTTGTTCAACAGGCCCTGGGCGATCAGCAGCCGGTCGAACGGATCGCGATGCTCGCCTTCCATGCGCCCGGCCAGGTTCGCCTCACGCCAGTTCACTGGAAGCTCGAGGAAGTTCTCACTCACCATAACATTGGAAAAGCGCTCCACGAGCGGCGTCGCGTTGGGGAGCTTGCCGATGCGATGCTTGATGGCGATCTCGATCGCCGAGACGCTGCTGACATAGACGCTTTCGGCCTCACGTATCGCTCGGCTGGCGGCGCCGGACAGCCGTGGATCATCCCACACCCACCACATCAGGGCATGGGTGTCGAGCAGGGCGATCAATCGTCGCGTCCTTCCCAGCGGCGGAGTTCATCCTCTGGCAGAGGGTCGAAGAAGGTCTCGTCGAAACCGCCCATGCCCTTGAGGCGGCCGGGCCTCCGTTCAGGCTTCGGCGTCGGCTCGAACGGCACGATCCGCACGGCGGGCTTGTCGCCGCGCGCGATCACCACCTCCTCGCCGCGCTCGGCGGCGGCGATCAGGCGGGACAGGTGGGTCTTGGCCTGGTGGACAGTTACGGTGGTCATGTCGCGCTCTTTGGTCCAAGCAAGATAGCTAACCACGGCCGTCGCGACAACTTCCGCCCGGCGAACGGCGGTGCTACGCCTCGCTCCGACAAGCTTTGCGAGGAATGCCCCATGCGCCACCGCTCCCTGTTGTCCGTCGCCTGCGCGGCCGCCGCCCTGTTGGCCGCCGCGCCAGCCCTGGCCCAGACGCCGCCCGCGCCGGTTCCGGCCGCCGCCGCCACGCCGGACGCCTTCACCTATCGCGACATGATCTCGGCCAATCGGCTGGGCGATCCGCAAGTGTCGCCGGACGGCCGCTACGTCGTCTATTCGGTGACCACCACCGATGTGGAGGTGAACCGCCGCAGCGGCGCGCTGTGGATGCTGGACCTGCGGTCGTCGGACCAGCCGCCGCGTCGCTTGGCCATCTCGGACCAGGGCGCCAACACCGCCCGCTGGGGTGGCGACGGCAACCTGTACTTCCTGTCGGGCAAGTCCGGGACCAGCCAGGTCTGGCGCATCGCCTCGCCGACTGCCCCGGCGGTGCAGGTGACCGACCTGCCGCTGGACGTGAACGCCTATCGCGTCAGCCCGGCGGGCGACAAGGTGGCGGTGTCCTTGGCGGTCTATCCCGACGCGGCGGACCTCAACGACTCGGTCCAGCGCGGCGCCGCTGCGGCCGAGCGCAAGTCGAACGGCCAGGTCTACGACCGCATGTTCGTGCGTCACTGGGACACCTGGAACGACCACACCCAGAACCATCTGTTCGTCCAGTCGATCGGCCGCAACGGCAGGACGACGGGCCAGCCGGCGTGGGTGACCAGGGGCTTCGACGGCGACACCCCCTCCAAGCCGTTCGGCGACGAGAGCGACTTCACCTTCACGCCCGCCGGCGACGCCATCGTCTTCTCCGCCCGCCTGGCCGGCCGGACCGAGCCGTGGAGCACCAACTTCGACCTGTGGAAGACCAACGGCCTGACCGGCGACGGGACCTTCACCAACCTGACCGACGACAACGACGCCTGGGACGCCGGCCCGGTCTTTTCGCCGGACGGCCGCACCCTGGCCTATCGCGCCATGGCCCGGCCGGGTTTCGAGGCCGACCGCTTCCAGATCGTGCTGATGGACGTGGAGACGGGCCGCAAGCGCGAGGTCGCCTCCAACTGGGACCGTTCGGCCGACACCATCCAGTGGTCGCGAGACGGCCAGACGCTCTACACCACCGCCGGCGACGTCGGTTCCACCCGCCTGTTCGCGGTCGACACCCGTAACGGCATGGTGACTCCGATCACGGGCGAGGGCCACGTCTCGGCCTTCCAGCAGACGCCGGACGGTTTCGTCTTCGCCCAGGACAGCCTGCGCGAGCCGGGCGACCTGTATTTCAAGACCTTCCTGGGCCGCGAGATGCCGCGCCGCCTGACGACGGCCAACCCGACCTTCGCCACCAAGTCCTTCGGCGAATACGAGCAGTTCAGCTTCTCTGGCTGGAACAACGAAACGGTCCACGGCTATGTCATCAAACCGGCCGGCTATGAGGAGGGCCGCAAGTATCCGGTCGCCTTCCTGATCCACGGCGGGCCCCAGGGTTCGTTCGGCGACAGCTGGTCCTATCGCTGGAACCCCGAGACCTACGCCGGCGCCGGCTATGCGGTGGTGATGATCGATTTCCATGGCTCGACCGGCTACGGCCAGGCCTTCACCGACGCGATCAGCCAGCACTGGGGCGACCGCCCGCTGGAAGACCTGCAGAAGGGCTGGGCCGCCGCGCAGCAGAAGTATCCCTTCCTGGACGGCCGGAACGCCTGCGCCCTGGGCGCTTCTTACGGCGGCTATATGATCAACTGGATCGCGGGGAACTGGCCCGACGCCTTCAAGTGCCTGGTCAACCACGACGGCGTCTTCGACACCTTCGGCATGGGCTACGCCACCGAGGAGCTGTGGTTCACGGAATGGGAGTACGGCGGCACGCCGTGGGACCACGCCGAGGGCTATCAGAGGTTCAACCCGGCCAACCACGTCGAGAACTGGAAGACGCCGATGATGGTCGTCCAAGGCGACATGGACTTCCGCATCCCCACGGCCCAGGGCCTGTCGACCTTCACCGCCCTGCAGCGCCGCGGGATCGACAGCCGGCTGATCGTCTTCCCGAACGAGAACCACTGGGTGCTGAAGCCGGCCAACAGCCTGCAATGGCACGACGAGGTGTTCGGCTGGCTGAACAGGCACCTGGGTTCGGCCGACTGAGGCCGGTTCAGGGTCGAAAGACGAAGGGCGCGGCCGGGAGGCCGCGCCCTTCTTTCGTTCAGGATCGACGGATCAGAGCGTCGGGGTCGTGTGGACCGCGACCAGGCGCTTGTCATCGCGCCCGGTCATGCGGCGCGGCGCCAATCCCGCGCTGGCGCGTTGTGTCAGGCCTGAGGAGACGAAGGCTTGGCGACACCGCTGAAATGGAACGACATCTGGCCTGGGATACGGGATCGAGCGGTGATCCCCGCCGGTCGGCGCGCGCGGGTGTGGCGCGACTGGGTCCGCGACAACGATCCGGTCTACGCCGCCGCCCGACGGCCCGGCCCGGCGGAGAAATGGGCCGCTTCCATCACCCTGCTGCTGATCGTGGCGGTCGTCGTCTTCCTGATCCTGTTCGACTGGAATTGGCTGAGGGGGCCGATCGGCCGCTGGGCCTCGGCCAAGTACGACCGCGAGATCGCCCTGCAGGGCGACCTGGACGTGCGGCTGTTCAGCTGGACCCCATCGGTCGTGGTGCGCGACCTGAAGGTCGGCGGCCCCGCCTGGGCCAAGGCCGAGGACACCGCCGATGTCGCCCGCATCGAGGCGTCGGTGCGGCTGCGCAAGCTGTTCGCCGGCCGGATCGAGATGCCGCTGCTCAGCTTCACCCAGCCCGACGTGGTGCTGATCGCCACCGAGGACGGCCGCAAGAGCTGGGACCTGAATCCTGGCAAGCCGGACACGGGCGAGGGCATGAAGCTGCCGGTGATCCAGCAGTTGATCATCACCGACGGCCGCGTCCGCCTGGACGAGCAGCGCCGCGGACTGACCCTGGACGCCACGGTGACGGCGCGCGAGACCGCCAATGACGGCGACGCCGGCTTCGTGCTGGACGGACGCGGCTCGCTGAACAATTCGCCCCTGACGCTGCGGATCGAGGGCGGGCCCTTCATCAATATCCGCCGCGACCGGCCCTATCATTTCAACGCCGTGCTGTCGGGCGCGCGCTCGCGCCTGACCGCCGACGGCGCCATCACCCGGCCGTTCGACCTGGGCCGTTTCAACGCCGCCCTGACCCTGCAGGGCCAGGATCTGGCCGACCTCTATTACGTCACCGGCCTGACGCTGCCGAATACGCCGCGCTATCGCCTGTCGGGCGCCCTGAAACGCGACGGACGCATCTGGACGTTCAACGATTTCGACGGCCGCGTGGGCGCTTCCGATCTGTCGGGCGACCTGCGGGTGGATGCGGCCGAACGGCTGGATGTGGAGGCCGAACTGATCTCGCGCCGGCTGGACCTGGACGACCTGCTGGCCGTGCTCGGCGGCCGTCCGCAGACCAACGCCCAGGCGACGGACACCAAGACCACATCGGGCGCGCCGGGCAAGCTATTGCCCACCGCGACCCTGAACGTGGAACGGCTGCGCACCATGGACGGCAAGCTGAGCTATCGCGCCCAGTCGGTGAAGGCCAACGACTTCGACGTGCGCGCCGTGCGGCTGGGGGCCAAGCTGAAGGACGGCGTCCTGGGCCTGGATCCCGTCAGCTTCGCCTTCAACCGGGGCGAACTGAACGGCACGGCGCGGATCGACGCGACCAAGGACACGCCCTACAGCGCCATCGACTTCCGCCTGGCCGGCTATCCGCTGGAATCGATCATCCCGGCGCGGGGCGGCCCCCAGCCGCTGACCGGCCGGGCGCTGGGCCGGGCCAAGCTGGAGGGGCCCGGCGCCTCCGTCCATGACTTCGCCGCGCGCTCCAAGGGCACGCTGAGCGTGGTCGTGCCGCAGGGACAGATGCGCGCCGCCTTCGCCGAACTGCTGGGCATCAACGCCAGCGCCGGGCTGCTGAAGCTGCTGAGCGGCGACCAGTCGACCAGCCAGATCCGTTGCGCCGTCGGCGATTTCAACGTCGCCAACGGCGTGGCGTCGGCGCGGACCTTCGTCATCGACACGGACGTGGTGCTGGCCCAGGGCTCCGGAACCATCGACCTGGGCCAGGAAACGATGAACCTGCGCATCGACGGCGAGTCCAAGAAGCCGCGCCTGCTACGGGTCTGGGCGCCGATCACGGTCCAGGGGCCGCTGACGGCGCCGCACGTCGGCGTGGACGTGGGCGAGGTCGTGGCCCAGGGCGGGCTGGCGGGCCTGCTCGGCTCCCTGGTCGCGCCGGTGACGGCCCTGTTCGCCTTCGTCGAGCCCGGCCTGGCGGAGGACGCCGATTGCGGTCGGCTGATCGCCTCGGCGCGCTGACCGCTTGAGCCGGCCGGGCGCAGCGTGCCTATAGGCGTCATGACACGCAGAGGATTGCTGGCGCCCGCCCTGGGCTTCGTCGCCGCCGCCTGTTCGCCGCTGGGCCTGCTGAACACGTTGGGCCCGCGCGACGGCGGGGCGCGGCGCGTGGCGCGCGGCCTGTCCTATGGCGACGATCCGCGACAGAAGATGGACCTTTACGCCCCGACCGACGCCCGCGCCCGCGCCCGTCCGGTTCTTGTCTTCTTCTACGGCGGCGGCTGGGAGTCGGGGTCGCGCGACCTTTACGGCTGGGCGGCGCAGGCGCTGGCGGCGCGCGGCTTCGTCGTCGCCCTGCCGGATTACCGGGTCGTGCCGCAGGTGGTCTTTCCCGGCTTCATCGAGGACGCGGCCAGGGCCACGGCGCGGGCGGCGGCGCTGGCCGGCCCGTTCGGCGGGGACCGCGACCGGCTGGGCGTCCTGGGTCATTCGGCCGGCGCGCACCTGGCGATGATGATCGCCCTGGACCGGCGCTACATGGCCGCCGTCGATCAGCCGGGCCTGATCAAGGCGGCGGCGGGACTGGCCGGGCCCTATGACTTCCTGCCGTTCGACGTGCCCGCCTCTATCAACGCCTTCGGACGCGCGCCGGACCCCACCGCGACCCAGCCTGTCGCCTTCGTGCGTCCTGACGCGCCGCCTCTGTGGCTGGGCCACGGGACCGAGGACACGGTGGTCCACGCCGAGGACGCCACCATCCTGGACCAGCGCATGCGCGCGGTCGGAGGACGGTCAGAGGCGCATCTTTATCCCGGCCTGAACCACGCCGACCTGATCGCCGCCTTCTCCCCGCTGTTCCGCAAGAAGGCGACGGTGCTGGCGGACGTGACCGGCTTCTTTCATCGCGAACTGGGCTGACGCGCTCCGATTGGCCGCCTAAGGTCGCCCCGCACGGATGCGAGGGGACCTGAATGAAGATCGCGGCTTTGACCGGAATGCTTGCTTCGCTGGCCGCGGCGGCGCCCGCCCTGGCCCAGACGACACCCTTCGACGCCGTCGATCCCTTCATCGGCACGGCGGGCAAGGGCCACACCTTCCCCGGCGCCGTCGCCCCGTTCGGCATGGTGCAGCTGAGCCCCGACACCGACATCAAGCCGTTTCGCCAGTCCTATGACTGGGCCTCGGGCTATCGCCACGACGACTCGACCATCCTGGGCTTTTCGCACACCCATTTCTCAGGCTCGGGCCATTCGGACCTGGGCGACGTGCTGCTGACGCCCCTTTCCGGCAAGGTGAAGTGGGAGCCGGGCGAGGCCGACCAGCCGGGTACGGGCTATCGCAGCCGGGTCGACAAGGCGACCGAGACGGCCCAGCCCGGCTATTACGCCGTCGACCTGACCGATTCCGAGGTGCGGGCAGAGCTGACGGCGGGCACGCGCGTCGGCCTGCACCGCTACAGCTTCCCGGCGGGCCAGCCGGCCCATGTGCTGCTCGATTTCCGCCGCTCGATCTACGACTATCCGGGCAAGGTCCTGTGGTCGCGCATTCGCGTGCGGCCGGACGGCGTCGTCACCGGGTTCCGCGAGACGCGCGGCTGGGCCCCGGCGCGCCAGCTCTATTTCGCCATGCGCTTCTCGCAGCCGATGACCGGTCATGCCCTGCGCAACACCGAAACCGACGTCCCCTACAACGGCTTTCGCCAGCCGGGCCGTGCGCCCGAGGACAAGCGGGTGCTGGAAGGCCGCGCGCTGGAAGCCGCCTTCGACTTCGGTCCGCTGGACGGCCCCCTGCTGGTCAAGGTGGCGATCTCCACAGTCGATGAAGAGGGCGCGATCCGCAATCTGGACAGCGAGGGCGGCGACTTCGATTTCGACGGCCTGCGCGCCGCGACCCGCACCGCCTGGGAACAGGCCCTGGGCGCCATCGACATCGACGCTGCGCCCGAGATGCGCACCAGCCTCTACACCGCCCTCTATCACGCCCTGATCGCGCCCAGCATCTCGGGCGACGTCGATGGCTGCTATCGCGGGCCGGACAATCAGGTGCACGCCGCCGACGGCTTCACCTTTCACTCGTCCTTTTCGCTGTGGGACACCTTCCGCGCCGAGCATCCGCTGCTGACCCTGATCCAGCCGGAGCAGACCAACCGCGACATGGTCCGGTCGCTGTTGGCGTCCCAGGCCGACAGCCCGCACGGCATCCTGCCCGTCTGGCAGTTCGCGGGGCAGGAGACCTGGACCATGATCGGCTATCACGCCGTGCCGGTGATCGCCGACGCCTGGATGAAGGGCCTGCGCGGCTTTGACGGGAACGCCGCCCTGGACGCCATGGTCGCCAGCGCGACGTACCGGCCCTATGGCGGCCTGGGCGACTATATCGACCTGGGCTACGCCGCTATCGACCGCGAACCCGAGGCGGCGTCAAAGACCGTCGAATACGCCTATGACGACTGGACCATCGCCCGCATGGCCCGCTCGCTGGGCCGAAACGACGTGGCCGAGACGTTCGAGCGCCGCGCCGGCTTCTGGCGCAACACCTTCGATCCGCAGACAGGCTTCGTGCGCGCCCGCAAGGTCGACGGAAGCTTCCGGGAGCCGTTCGACCCGGTCGCGATCAACTACGGCTCGGACTACACCGAGGGCAACGCCTGGCAATATTCCTGGTTCGCGCCTCAGGACCTGGGCGGACTGGTCGGCGCCATGGGCGGCGACCAGGCGACGGTGGCCAAGCTGGACGCCATGTTCGACTACGACAACACCGGCCTGGACTACTCCCACGCCGAGGACATCGCCGGCCTGATCGGCCAGTACATCCACGGCAACGAGCCCAGCCACCACACGGCCTATATGTACGTCTACGCCGGCCAGCCCTGGCGGACGCAGGAACGGCTGAAGCAGATCGTCGACAGCCAGTACGGGACCGCGCCCGACGGCCTGGCCGGCAACGACGACCTGGGCCAGATGTCGGCCTGGCTGATGTTCACGGCCCTGGGCTTCTATCCGGTGACGCCCGGCTCCAACGAATATGTCATCGGCCGCCCGTTTGTGGAGCGGGCGACGCTGAACCTGCCGAACGGCCGCAGGTTCACGGTGCGGGCCGAGGGGTTGTCGGATGACCGTCCTTACGTCGGCTCGGTCACGCTGAACGGCCGCCCGCTGGAGCGATCCGTGGTGACGCACGAGCAGATCCTGGCCGGCGGCGAGCTGGCGTTCACGATGAGCGCCGAACCGAACCGCACCTGGGCCACGACGCCGGACGCGCGCCCCTATTCGATGACGCCCTACGGCCGGTGACGCGGTCCACCTCCCCGTTCGCGGAGGCGAATGGGGAGGACAGGTCGCGCCAGCGACCAGGAGGGGGCGACTCCGCCCTATCCGTCCGACCGCCGTTCCCGCACCGCCGCCAGGATGAAGCCGAGAACGCCCTCCAGTTCATCCTTCACATGGATGGCTCGCAGCCGGATGACCTTGATCCCACATCCGGCTAGCCACGCCGTCCGTCTCCGATCGTGTGCGATCTGTTCGGGCCGGTCGTGGACGCCGCCATCGACCTCGACCGCCAGCTTCGCCTCCGCGCAATAGAAGTCCAGGATATAGGGACCGATCGGATGCTGGCGGCGGAACTTGAGGCCGCGCAGGCGAGCGGCCTTCAGCGCGTTCCAGAGACGCGCCTCCGGCGGAGTCATCGCCCGGCGGAACGCCTTGGCGCGGGTGAAGCTCAAGCCGTCAGCCATCGTCTCGCCCCCTCCTGACCGCTTCGCGGTCTGTCCTCCCCATTCGCCTTCGCGAATGGGGAGGTGATACCCGCTACCGCACGAACCCCCGCAGCACGTTCGCCTCCGTGCTCAGCTGGAGTTGGCCGTAGTCCACCCGGCGGCAGTCCGAGAACAGCAGCCAGTAGTATTTCATCTGCTCCGACCACCAATAGCCGGGGCAGTTGTCGCCCTGGGCCATCGGCCGCGCGGTGATGTCGGCCAGCGCCGTATAGCCATAGGTCGCGCGGCTGGTCGCCTTCATGTTGCGGTAGTGGATCGCCGCCAGGGCCCGGTAACGGTCGTCCCGGTCGCCCAGCCACAGGTTCAGGCAGGCGTCGGGATATTCGGGGCGCAGGCCGGTGCGCTTGGTGCGCGGCTGGCGCGTCGTGACGTCGATGGATTCCGGGATGATTGTCCAGGTTTCCTGCATCTCGGTGTAGCTGGCCAGGAAGTCGTCGGCCTCGGCCTTCTTTCCGACCTGCCCCAGCAGGCCCGCCAGATAGCAGCCCAGTTCCGTCTGGCTGGTCCCGGTCGGCTGGCCGGTCTCGAAATCGACCATCGGGAACCACAGCCGGCCGTCATAGCGTCGGGCCTGATGCGCCAGGATGGCGTCAGTCGTCTCCTGGGCCCAGCCTTTCATCTCGGCGTCGCCGAACAGCTCCCAGCTGTCCCACAGGTATTCGTAGAAGCTGTCGGCATAGACGTCGATCGAGGCGTTGCGGCTGGTGAATTCGCCCGTCTCGGCGTGGATGTTGGCCGCCATCAGGCCGATGTCGGAGCGCCGGTCCAGCGCATGCCTCATCGCCCGCTTGGCCGCGGCGTAGTAGCGATCGTCCTCGACCAGCCGGCCCAGCACGCCGAACTCGGTCGCATAGGTGCCGATCTCGGCCAGGTTGGTCTCCGGGTCGCGCACCGCCCCGGTCCTCAGGTTCACATAGCGATAGGGTAGGCCGTGCGGCGAGGCCTCGAAGGCCTTCATCAGCCGGTCGGCTAGGTCGCGGGCCTTCTCAAGCAGCACGGGATCGCCGCAGGCCAGGTGCGCCGCCAGCAGGCCGCCGACCAGGCGGATGTTGGTCTCGAACATCTGGCTTTCGCCGTCGATGTGGAAGTCGAGGCTGGACTTGACCCAGTCGACGCCCTGCTGGAACTCCTCGTCCAGCTCCATCATCCACAGGGTGTCCAGCGCCTCGACCAGCGACAGGCCCAGGTCGTGGCCCTCGATGAAGAAGGACTGGGCCGTGCCGGACACGGGGTTGATCTCGTCCTTGCCCCAGGCCTTGTCGCGATAGTTTCGCCAGGCCCACTGGAACTCGGCGCGCACGTCGGCGGCCAGGACGGCCCAGTCCTCGGGCGGCGGCTGTCGGGCGAAGGCCGGCGCGGCGGCGAGGGCGGCGGCGGAGGCCAACAGGCCCCGGCGATGGAGCATGGGACGGGTCATGGCCGCATCTTCGACCGAACCGGCCGCAAGCGCCACTTTTTCAGGAGAGTCTGGTGCGGGCGGTCGGGGTCGAACCGACACTCCTTTCGGAACCGGATTTTGAGTCCGGCGCGTCTACCAATTTCACCACGCCCGCAATGCGCCGCTCATGCCACAGAGGCGGAGGGCGCGTAAAGCATTCCAGTCAATCGATGTCGATGGTGAGGCGCGTCCGGAACTTGCCGCCCACCGGCGGCGGTGCTCCGTCGAGCACGCCGAGACGGCCCGTGCGAATGCTGGCGAGCGCCGCCCGTGCGAAGCCCGAGTTCTCAGGCTGTTCATTCACAATCTGGCAGTTCTCAGGTTGCCCTTCTGTCCCCACGAGGCATTCCACTGTGACTTCGGCGTGGTTACCGGTGCGCAGTCGGCTGGGCGGTATGATCCGCGGTGGCGTGGTCCAGGTGACGCTGGACATCGCGGGATCGAAGTTGGCGTCCGTTTCGGAGACCAAGGAGACGCCACACGCCGCCAAGACCCGGTCCAAGGGCGAATGATCTGCGGGCAAGGGGAGTTCGTAGCGTCGCGCAGGCTCGCTGTCGGATCCAGGCGTTCGAACCGTCACATTGTCCAACACCCGGAGCCGGCGAGCATAAATGGCGGGCGCGGGAGCAATGGCCGCACCCGCTCGAACCGTCCAGGTGGATGATCTAAGATCGTTTCCCGGGACGTTCAGCTCCAACCTTCTAGCCTTCGCGTCAGCCGGAGCGGGTGGCAAGCCGGTGATCGCGAGGGTCAGATCGTGGCCGCGACAGATCAGATTGACAGCGATCCCTATGTCATACTGAAGGACGGTCGCGACGATGCCTTCCTGGTCGATTGACTGCCAAGATGGCGCCGCCCCCACTTGCATGGCTACGGCCAACAGGAGGGAGGTGATCACGCCATGATCTCCACATGCTCGTCCGGCCGGCCGGCCAGCACGCGGCGGGCGCGGATGTACATCTCGACGCGCTGGGCGACGATCAGGGCCATGGCGAAGACCAGGAAGGCGTCGGTCACGGCCAGGGCGTTCAGATGCCATTGGGCCGCGTGGCTTTCGACCAGCGGGCGCAGGACGCCGCGAAAGGCGAACAGGGCGACGACCAGGATCAGGCCCAGCGGCGAGGCCTGGGACCGCAGCGAGCCGTCCGGCTCCTTCTCGATGGTGATGGTCTTGCCGCGCTGCCAGCCGGCGGCGGCGCCGAGCGCGGCGCCCAGGGCCAGGACCGCCCAGGCATCGGGCCCGAAGGGGGCGTGGACGGCGTCGGGCGCATAGGCCGAGCCCCAGACCCCCAGGCCGATCAGCGGCACGACGATGGCGGGCATGACCCACAGGAGCTGCGGTTTCAGCACCCGCCGACGGCGGTTGCGCAGCAGGACAAGAACCAGCACCACGGGGATGACGGCCAGCGGGATCAGCTGTTCTTTTGACATGAGGCGGTCCTTGCGCGGCCTCCCCCCGAGGCCGACCGGGGTTCAGCCTAGCGCCGAAGTCAGCCGCGGGAAAGCGGCTGCACCGTCTGCTCGATGGCGCCAAAGAGGGTGTGGCGCCCGTCGTCCAGCATCTCGATGCGGACGGTGTCGCCATGGGCCAGGAAGGGTGTCTCGGCCTTGCCGCGCAGCAGGGTCTCGACGGTGCGGACCTCGGCGATGCAGGAGTAGCCCAGGCCGCCTTCCGACACCGGCTTGCCGGGGCCGCCGTCGGCATCCTTGTTGGAGACGGTGCCCGAGCCGATCACCGTGCCGGCGCACAGGGACCGGGTCCTGGCCAGGTGGGCGATCAGCGTCCCGAAGTCGAAGGTCATGTCGACGCCGGCGTCGGCGCGGCCGAAATCGCGGCCGTTGAGCTGGACGGTCAGGGCGCCGTGCAGCTTGCCGTCCCGGAAGCGGTCGCCCAGCGCCTCGGGCGTGACCAGCACGGGCGACAGGGCGCTGGCGGGCTTGGACTGGACGAAGCCGAAACCCTTGGCCAGTTCCGCCGGGATCAGGTTGCGCAGCGACACGTCGTTGACCAGGCCGACCAGGCGGATGGCGGCCAAGGCCTCCTCCCGCGTCGCGCCCTGGGGCACGTCGCCGGTGACGACGACGACCTCGGCCTCCAGGTCGCAGCCCCAGGATTCGTCGGCCAGGGGGATGGGATCGCGCGGAGCCAGGAAGCCGTCGGAGCCGCCCTGGTACATCAGCGGATCGGTCCAGAAGCTCTCCGGCATCTCGGCGCCGCGCGCCTTACGGACCAGCTCGACATGGTTCACATAGGCCGAGCCGTCGGCCCACTGATAGGCGCGGGGCAGGGGGCTGGCGGCGTCGTGTTCGCGGAAGCGGCCGCGCGGCACGGCCTCATGCTCCAGGCTTTCCGCCAGGGCGCGCAACTGGGGTTCGCAGCGGTCCCAGTCGTCGAGCGCCGCCTGAAGGGTCGGCGCGATCAGGAAGGCGTCGGTGAACCAGTTCAGGTCGTCGGAGACGACCACGAGGCGGCCATCGCGGCCGTGCTTGAGCGAGGCGAGTTTCATGGCTCAGGCGTAGCCGGTTTCGAGGACGAGGGGAACCAAAGTCCTCAGTGGCCGCCGCTCGGTCCGGACGGACGGCGGGACAGGGCGCGGCGCGCGGCGCGCAGGTCCGCGATCCGGTCGGCGCGAACGGACCAATGATCGTAGAGGGCCGTGATCGCCGCGCGCAACAGCTCGGCGCGGGCGGGAACGGACAGGCCGGGGTCGGGGCGCGGCGGGTGAGAGCCGGACCCATGGCCGTGGTCGGAGCGGCGGGATCCGTGCGGCGGACAGGCGTCCTCGCGGGCGGCCGCGACGTACTGGTTGACGACGACCACGGCGGGATTCGTAGCGGCGACCGTCTCGCCGTGACCGTGCGGCTGGGGCGGGACGTCCGGCGCCGCATGGGCGTATTCCGCCGCCTCTTCGTGCGGCGCTTCTCCGGCCAGCGCCCGCTTCAGCGCCTTGAGCGGGGCGTTGACGTCGGCGCCGAGGGCGAGGGCGGGCCCCAGCACCCGTTCGAAGGCCTGGGCGACCGCCTGGGCGCGGGCGGGCAGTTCGTTGGAACTGGCCTTCATCGCCTGTTCCAGCACGCGCAGCAGGACGCGGTGGATGTCTTCGGCCGGGTCGTCCTGGGCGTAGCGGCGATGAACCATGCCGCTGCCGATCCAGCCGCCGCCGCCGGCCAGCAGGATCGCCACGACCGCCAGCAGCAAGACCAGGAGCGGATCCAGGCCCAGGAACAGCGTCGGATCGGCCGGATTGAACGGCGCGGGATCGACGGGTGCGAAATCCGATGGATAGGTCACCGTCGCCATGCAGCCGCGTCTCCCTGGAACGCCGTCATCTTGCCCCAGCGGCGCCGCTTGGCAAGGAAAAGGTTAACGCGGTTCGGTGAGCAGGGCGCGGGCCTCGGCGCCGGCGCGGGCGGCGGGGTCGCGCACCTCGACCTCGACGACCACGCCGCCCTTCGGATCGACGGCCCAGAGATAGCGGCGCTCCACCTCGACCGCGCGGCCAGACGGGGCGAAGCCGGTGAAGCTGTCGCCCCAGGGCGTGACCTTGCGGATGTCGGCGAAGGGCAGGGCGCAGGCGGCGTCCAGCTCTTCCTGGGCCATCACGGTCAGTTCGTCGTCGGCGGGCGGCATGGGATTGGGACGGCTCCGGGAAGGGCGGGGTCTGGATCGTCTGAACGGATCAGCGCTCGTCGCCATAGATGGCGACGCGGGCGGGCGCGGTCGCGGAGACGGCGCCGCGATACATGCCCGAGGTGTTCATGGCGAAACCGACCGCGCCGTCGGTCCCCATGACGATCACCCCGCCGTCGCCGCCGATCGAGCCGACATCGGCGATCTCGGCCTCGGCGGCCGCCTGGACGCCAGCGCCTTCGCGGGTGCGGACGCAGATGTCACGGGCGACGGTGGAGCGGATGAAATATTCGCCCGACCCCGTGGCCGACACGGCGCAGCCTTCGGCGTTGGAGGCGTAGGTGCCGGCGCCGATGATGGGGGCGTCGCCGACGCGTCCCCATTGCTTGGCGTTGACGCCGCCGGTGGAGGTGCCGGCGGCCAGCCGGCCCTGGCTGTCCAGGGCGACCGCACCGACGGTGCCGAACTTGCGCTCGTTCAGCGGCGGGGCGGGGAGGTCGTTGAACGCCTGCGGCCCCGGCGCGCCGGAGGGGCGTTCGGGCACGGGAAGGCCGCGCTGCTCAAGATGGCGGACCAGGCCCTGCCAGCGGCGCTCGGTGAAGAAGAAGCCGTTGTCGACCTGCTCCAGTCCCTGGGCGGCGGCGAAGCGGTCGGCGCCCTCGCCTATCAGCATGACGTGCGGGGACTTTTCCATCACCGCGCGGGCGGCGGCGATGGGATGGCGGGTGGTGGTCAGGCTGGCGACCGAGCCGGCGGTCAGGTCAGCGCCGTTCATGACGGCGGCGTCCAGTTCATTGCGGCCGGCGGCGGTGAAGACCGCGCCGCGCCCGGCGTTGAACAGCGGGTCGTCCTCCATCGTCTCGATGGCGGCCTGGACGGCGTCGAGGGCCGAGCCGCCGCGCGCCAGCACGGCCGCGCCGGCGTCGAGCGCGGCCTGGAGCGCGGCGCGATAGGCGGCGTCCTGTTCGGGCGTCAGGCTGTCGCGCTCTATCACCCCGGCGCCGCCGTGGATGGCGAGCGACCAGCGCGGCGCCTCCCGGGCGGCGGCGAAGGGCGGCGAAAAGGACAGGGCGGCGAGTGCAGTCAGTGCACAGAGGGCGACGCGCATCATCGGACTCCTCCGGCGCTGAAAAATTTTGGGTGCAGTTCGTGCACTTCCCGTCCTGGCGACGCCGGTCAGGATCAGTCTAGCGCTTCCGGAAGCGGTGTCAGGTCGATTGCACCGGGAAATACAAAACCCTTGATAATCAGTCGATTGTATTGGGTGAACATGCGCGGAAGCGATCCTCCCCGTGGAACGCGGCGGAATGGGGGAGGATCTCAATGGCGATGGTGCAGGCGCTTCCAGACGCGGTAGGCGACAATGGGGGCGAAGCCGCAGGCGAGGGCGGCGATCAGCACGGTCCAGAAGCCGCCGCCCAGCCAGAACTCGCCCGCCAGCGCCCCGGCTCCGGCCGCGAGCAACGGTCCGAGCCAGGGCATCCAGTGGGGCGGGCGGACCCGCACCTCAGGCGTCGACCTTGATGACGCCGCGACGGATCTGGTCCAGCTCGATGGAATCGAACAGGGCCTGGAAGTTGCCGTTGCCGAAGCCCTCGTTGCCCTTGCGCTGGATGATCTCGAAGAAGATCGGGCCGAAGGTGTCCTGGGTGAAGATCTGCAGCAGCAGGCCTTCCTCGTCCGAACCGTCGATCAGGATGCGGTTCTTGCGCATCCGCTCCACGTCCTCGCCGTGGTTGGGCAGGCGCTTGTCGATCAGTTCGAAATAGGTCTCGATCGTGTCCTGGAAGTCGACGCCGCGCGCCTTCATCGCCTCGACCGTCTCATAGATGTTCTCGGTCGTCAGGGCGATGTGCTGGATGCCCTCGCCGTTGTAGCGGCGGATGAACTCCTCGATCTGGGAGTTCTCGTCCTGGCTCTCGTTCAGCGGGATGCGGATGGCGCGGTCGGGCGCGATCATGGCCTGGGAGAACAGGCCGGTCGCCTTGCCCTTGATGTCGAAATACTTCTGCTCCTCGAAGTTGAACACCGAGTTGTAGAAGCCGGACCAGGTGCGCATCTGGCCGCGGCGGACGTTGTGGGTCAGGTGGTCCAGGATCTCCAGGCCGACGCTGTTCTTGCGCTCGGCCTCCTCCCAGCCCTCGATCTCGTCCCAGGCGTCGTAGAGGGAGCCGTTCTCGCCGTACTGGTCGATGACATAGAGCAGCGAGCCGCCGATGCCCTGAAGCACATAGGGATAGTCGTCGCCGAGCGCGCCGCCGGAAACGCCTTCGGCCGCACGGGCGCCGCGTTCGATCGCGCCTTCATAGGCGGCCTTGGCGTCGGCGGTGCGGAAGGCCATGCCGTTGGCCGACGGGCCGTGGTCGCCGGCGAAGTCGGAGGCGTGGCCCTTGGGGCTGCGATGGACCAGGAAGCTGATGTCGCCCTGCTTGAGGCGCACCACGTCGGTCCTGGGGTTCACGTGGGTCTGGGTGAAGCCCATGGCCTCCAGGCGCTGGATCATGGCCTGGGGCTCGGGGCCGGTGAATTCGACGAATTCGAAACCGTCGACGCCGAGGGGGTTTTCCTGGTCCAGCCGCCGGGCGGCCTCGGATTGCGGCATGTCGTGCATGGAGCGTCTCCTGCATGTCGTTGGGGCGGTCTTACCGGTTTCGGGCCGCCGATTGGCGCGGAACCTAGTCGCGGAAGGCCGGAACGCCAAGGCGAAGCCACGGGGACGTGATGGAGTGTCGAGAAAAGCGATCGTCGCGACGACTGGATTGCGAGGGCAAGCTTGGGCATGGTGGCCGGGTGAGAAAGGATCAAGCGTCGATCATCGCGCGCTTCGCTCCCGCCAAGGCGCTGGCCCGGCGGACGCCTCGACTTCTTCTGGGCGCCGGACTGGGCGTCGCGTCCTTCTATTTCGCTTCGGTGTTCGTCGGCTCGGAGCTGTTTCACCATCGATCCGGCCTCGTCGCCTTCCTGCTGATTTCCGCATTCGGCGTCGTCGGGGCCGGAATTGTCGTGCAAGGTCTGGTCGATGTGTTTCGGGGTGGGCCGGCGGTTGAAGTGGAGAATGCGGCGCTGCGGGCCTTTACCGGGCGTTTCAGAGAGCTTGCGCTTGCCGATCTGACGCAAGCCAAGGCGGTGGGGCAGGGCGCGTCCAGCCGCGTCGTCGTTTATGACGGCGACGGGCCTCGGCTTGTCGTGCGGGCGGACATCATGAAGCCGGGCGCGAAAACCATAGCGGCGGTGATCACGCAACTGGCCGAGCGGGCGTCGTCGGAGGATTGAGATGGCCAGAGCCGTCCTGTCGCGGGGGCGGGCGGATGACGCATCATCATCGGCCTGCTAAGGCTCGGGCGACATCGGCGCCCCCGCGCCGCAGGGACCCCCATGCTGCGCAAGCTCTACGACGGCGTCTTCCGACTGGCGGGCGGGCGCCACGCCACCCCCGCCCTGGCCCTGGTGTCCTTCGCCGAAAGCTCCTTCTTCCCCATCCCGCCCGACGTGATGCTGGCGCCGATGATTCTGGCGCGGCCGGACCGGGCCTATTTCTACGCCGGCGTCTGCACCCTGGCCTCGGTGTTGGGAGGAATCCTGGGCTACGCGATCGGCTTCTATCTGACCGACCTGGGGCTGATGCTGATGCGCGTGCTGGGCCACGCCGACGGGCTGGAGCAGTTCCGCGCCTGGTTCGACCGCTGGGGCCTGTGGGTGATCCTGGTCAAGGGGCTGACGCCGATACCCTACAAGCTGGTGACCATCGCCTCGGGCCTGGCGGCCTTCAGCTTCCCGGTCTTCCTGGCGGCGTCGATCGCGACGCGGGGCGGGCGCTTCTTCCTGGAGGCCTGGGTGCTGAGGCGGTGGGGGCCGGCCATGCTGGCCCAGGTGGAGAAGCGGCTGGCGTTGTGGACCGGCGTGGGGCTGGTTGTGCTGGTCGGCGCGGTGGTGGTGCTGAAGCTGCTGTGACATCGACGGCGAAGCCGGGCCGAGGTAAACGTCTTCCGATGAGAAACGCCTATCGCCTGCTGACCCGCTGGTGGACCGCCTTCGCCCTGGCGGCCTCGCTCGCCATGCTGGGCGCGGCCCATGCGTTCGAGCGGTTCGCGGGCCTGGCGCCGTGCAATCTGTGCCTGAAGCAGCGCGAGGTGTATTGGGGCGCGGTCGCCATCGGCCTGGTCGCCACACTGTGGACGGTGTTCAGCGGAAGCCGGCGCGGGACGCCCCGCATCGGCGCCTTCATCCTGGCCGCCGTCTTCGCCACCGGCGCGATCACCGCCGTCTTCCACATGGGGGGCGAGTACAAGTGGTGGTCCCTGCCGGCGACCTGCGTCGGCGGCGGCGACATCGACCTGGAAAGCCTGACGGCGCTGGCGCTGGGCACGGGGACGGGCCAGCGGGTCGCCATGTGCGACGCCGTGGCCTGGAGCTGGCTGGGCCTGTCGATGGCCGGATGGAACGCGATCGTCTCGGCGGCGCTGGCGGTGTTCAGCCTGCTGGCGGCCAAGCGCCCCAAGGACGCCCGCGCGCCGCGCATCGAGAAGGCCTGAGCCCATGAGCGACCGCATCCCGCTGCCCCGTCCCGGCCGAGGCGCCGACAAGGCCCGGATGGACGAGATCCTGCGTGTCGACCACGCCGGGGAATACGCCGCCGTCCTGATCTATCGCGCCCAGCGGGCGGTGTTCGAGGCGCGCCGAGGCCGCGACACGATCACGCGCGACCTGGCCGAAATGCAGGACCAGGAGGCGGTCCACCTGGCGCGGTTCGAGAAATTGCTGAACGAACGCCGGGTGCGACCCACGGCCATGACGCCGGTGTGGCGGCTAGCGGCCTCGGCGCTCGGCGCCGGCACGGCCCTGCTGGGCGAGAAGGCCGCCCACGCCTGCACCGAGGCGGTCGAGAGCGTGATAGAGAAACACTACGCCGACCAGATCGAGGAGATCGGCGACCGCGATCCGGCCCTGGCGGCCGAGCTGACCCAGTTTCGCGAGGAGGAATTGGCCCACCACGACCACGCGATCGAGCATGGCAGCCGAGAGGCGCCGGCCTACCGCCTGCTCAGCAGCGTGATCCGGGCGGGGTGCAAGGCGGCGATCAGGATCAGCGAGAAGGTTTGAGAGATCGGCCGCGTCTCCTCCCCGCTTCGCGGGGAGGTGGCTCGGAGCGGAGCGGAGAGACGGAGGGGTTCTTTGCGCCCGCCCGACGCCGGAGCCGCTTCAAGAGCCCCTCCACCGCTTCGCGGTCCCCCTCCCCACTGGCGTGGGGAGGAAACGGATTGGGCGATCTCAGTAGATCTCGAACAGCCCGGCCGCGCCCATGCCGCCGCCGACGCACATGGTGACGACGCCGTATCTGGCGCCGCGCCGCTTGCCCTCGATCAGGACGTGGCCGGTCATGCGCGCGCCCGACATGCCATAGGGGTGGCCGATGGAGATGGCGCCGCCCGAGACGTTCAGCCGGTCGTTCGGGATTCCCAGCTTGTCGCGGCAGTACAGCACCTGGACGGCGAAGGCCTCGTTCAGCTCCCAGATGCCGATGTCGTCGATGGTCAGGCCATGGCGCTTCAGGAGCTTGGGCACCGCATAGATCGGGCCGATGCCCATCTCATCCGGTTCGCAGCCGGCGACCGCCATGCCGCGATAGGCTCCGAGCGGCTGGAGATTGCGCTTTACCGCCTCGCCGGCCTCCATGACCACGCAAGCCGAGGCGCCGTCCGACAGCTGGGAGGCGTTGCCGGCGGTGATGTATTCGCCCTGCTGAATCTCCTCGCCGCCGCCGAAGACGGGCTTCAGCGCCTTCAGTCCCTCCAGCGTCGTCTCCGGGCGGTTGCCCTCGTCCTTCGACAGGGTCACCTCCTGGGCGGAGGTCTGGCCGGTCGCTTTGTCCATGACCTGCATGGTGGTGGTCATGGGGACGATCTCGGCGTCCAGCCGGCCCTCGGCCTGGGCCTGGGCGGTGCGCTGCTGGGACTGGAGCGCATATTCGTCCTGGCGGTCGCGGTCGATACCGTAACGGCGGGCCACCACCTCGGCCGTCTCCAGCATCGACATATAGATGTGCGGCGCCAGCTTCAGCAGGGCCTCGTCCCTGAAGCGGTAGAGGTTCATGTGCGGGTTCTGGACCAGGGAGATCGACTCCAGCCCGCCGCCGACCGCCATCTTCTGCTGGTCGGAGATCACCTGCTTGGCCGCCGTGGCTATGCCCATCAGGCCCGAGGCGCATTGGCGGTCCAGGCTCATGCCCGGGACCGACGACGGCAGGCCGGCGGCCAGGGCGACCTGGCGGGCGACGTTCGTCCCGGTCGAGCCCTGTTGCAGGGCCGCGCCCATGACCACGTCCTCGATCTCGGCCGGATCGACGCCCGCGCGCTGGACCGCGTGGCGGACCGCGTGCGCGCCCAGTTGCTGCGCCTGGGTATCGTTGAAGGCGCCGCGATAGGCCCGGCCGATCGGGGTGCGGGCGGTGGAGACGATGACGGCTTCGCGCATAATTCCTCATTCCTCCTTGGGCTATCGCCCTTCGGGCTGCTTGAGCCCTTGTTCTTTTGGGCTATCGCCCTTCGGGCTGCTTGAGCCCTCGATCTCTTGGGCTATCGCCCTTCGAGGCCGTTGTGTTGACCGCCGCGGCTTCGAACGGCTTGAGGTCGGTGTGGGCGGAACGCCCAGCGTCGGCCACGCTAGGCGCCTCACGTCGCGTCAGCCAAGCCTCCTGTGCGAGGATCAGCCGCCGTGCGCCTTCTGCGCCTTGGTCAGTTCGATCATGCCCTGGGCGGCGCCCATGTCGGGCACGATCTCGTTCGATCGGTCGGAGATGGCGTCGAACCGGGCCTCGACCTGCTCCGCCGCGTCGGGTCCGGCGATATGGACGCCTTCGGTCAGGGTGACATAGGCGCGCTCGAAGCCGCCGGCGCCGGCGGCGAGAATGCAGCGGCTCGGCGCGTTCTCGCTGACCAGGTACAGCAGGCCCGGCGACACCAGTTCCGGTCCCAGGGCGTCCAGCGGCAGGGCGGCGCCCAGATCCTCGGTCATACGGGTATGGGCGGTCGGGGCTAGGCAGTTGACGCGGATGTCGTTCTTGGCCCCCTCGATCGACAGGGTCTGCATCAGGCCGACCAGGGCCATCTTGGCCGCGCCGTAGTTCGACTGGCCGAAGTTGCCGTAGAGCCCCGACGAGGAGGTGGTCATGACGATGCGGCCATAGTTCTGCCGGCGCATGATCTCCCACGCCGCCTTGGTGCAGTTGACCGCGCCCATCAGGTGGACGTCGACGACGAAGCGGAAGTCGTCCAGCTCCATCTTGGCGAAGGTCTTGTCGCGCAGGACGCCGGCGTTGTTGACCAGGATGTCGACCCGGCCCCATTTCGCCATCGCCTGGTCGACCATGGCCTGGACCGCGGCGAAGTCGGTGACGGACGCGGCGTTGGCGATCGCCTCGCCGCCCGCCGCCTCGATCTCGGCCACCACGGCCTCCGCCGCCGTGGCGGAGGCGCCGGACCCGTCCCGCGCCCCGCCCAGGTCGTTCACCACCACCCTGGCGCCTCGCGCGGCCAGCGCCAGGGCGTGCTCGCGGCCCAGTCCGCCGCCCGCGCCCGTGACAATCGCCACCCGTTCCCTGAAGTCCATCAGTTCTGACCTTTTCCCGAAGATCGCGCCGACCATTGTGTTGGAACGGCGCCACAGTTGTCCTTTTCGTAGCAAAATTTGGGAACCCCCCGCCAGCCATGCCGTTCGGCTCGGGAACGTCACGGCGAATCTCCCATCGTGACGGACTTGGGCAACACTGGATTGAGGATGCAGATGAAGACGACCCTTCTCGCCTCCGTCGCCGCCGCCGGACTGTTCGCAGCCGGCTCGGCCTCGGCGGACCCGAACGGCTGGTACGGCGCGATCGACGCCGGTTGGCATTGGCTGGATGATGTGAACGTCGAGGCCGCGAGCACCGGCTTCAACCACGTCTACAAGATGAACGACGGCGCGGCCTACTTCGCGCGCCTCGGTTATCGCTTCAATCCGAACTGGCGTGTCGAACTGGAAGGCGGCTACCGCTCCAACGACATCGGCACCGTGCGCTCGCCGAACGGCGGCAACGGCGGCGTCTGCAACGCCACGC
>JAEWDF010000052.1 GCA_023390245.1 Pseudomonadota bacterium | reverse complement strand
AACCCCTCCACCGCTTCGCGGTCCCCCTCCCCGCGAAGCGGGGAGGAGACACGGAGGCGTGTTTTCTGTCTCCTCCCCACTTTGTGGGGAGGTGGCTCGGAGCGAAGCGGAGAGACGGAGGGGTTCTTATTCCGCCTTGGTCGCCTTCTTCTTGGCCGGGGCCTTCTTCGCCGCCGGCTTCTTCGCGGGTGCCTTCTTGCCGCCGGCGGCGGCCTTGGCGGCGAGGAGGGGGAGGGCGGCGTCCAGGGTCAGGTCTTCGGGCGCCGCGCCGCGGGGCAGGGTGGCGTTGATCTTGCCGGACTTCACATAGGGGCCGAAGCGGCCGGCCATGACGTGGACCGGTTCGCCCGTCTCGGGATGGACGCCCAGGTCCTTCAGCGGCGCGGCCGAGGCGCCGCGCCCGCGCCCGCCGCCGGCGCGCTTTTCCGCCAGCAGGGTCACGGCGCGGTTCAAGCCGATATCGAAAACCTCTTCGATATCGGACACATTGGCGTAGGTCCCGTCGTGCAGGATGAAGGGGCCGTAGCGGCCCAGTCCCGCCGAGATCATCTTGCCGTCCTCGGGGTGCGGCCCGACCTGGCGCGGCAGGGACAGCAGCTTCAGCGCGCGATCCAGGTCCAGCGACGCGGGCGACCAGCCCTTGGGCAGGGAGGAGCGTTTCGGCTTCTCGCCGTCCGGCGGCGCGATTTCGACATAAGGGCCGAAACGTCCGATCTTGAGCTGGACCGGCTGGCCGGTCGCCGGGTCGACCCCCAGTTCGCGGTCGCCGCTTTCGGCCGAGCCGTCCTCGGCGGACGGGGCCGCGACGGGCCGGGTGTACTTGCAGTCCGGATAGCGCGAGCAGCCGACGAAGGCGCCGAAGCGGCTGGTCTTCAGGCTGAGCTGGCCCTGATGGCACAGCGGGCATTCGCGCGGGTCGGAGCCGTCTTCCCTGGCCGGGAAGATGTGCGGGCCGAGCGAGTCGTTCAGCGCATCCAGGATGGCCGTGGTGCGCAGCTCTCCGGCCGCCTGGGTGGCGGCGTGGAAGTCCTGCCAGAAGCTGCGCAGCAGCACCTTCCAATTCAGGTCGCCGGCCGAGACCTCGTCCAGCTGGGTCTCCAGCGCGGCGGTGAAGTCGTATTCGACCCACTTCTTGAAGAACTGCTCCAGGAAGGCGGTGACCAGGCGGCCCTTGTCCTCGGGATAGAAGCGGTTCTTGTCGACGCGCACATATTCGCGGTCGCGCAGGGTCGACAGGGTCGAGGCGTAGGTCGAGGGGCGGCCGATGCCCAGCTCTTCCAGCTTCTTGACCAGGGTGGCTTCGGAATAGCGCGGGGGCGGCTCGGTGAAGTGCTGGTCGGCGCGCACGGCGTCGACCCTGGCCTTGGCGCCTTCCTTCAGGGCGGGCAGGCGGGTGGCGTCGTCGCCCTCGTCCTCGTTCTCGGCCCCCTTCTGCTTTTCGTCGCGGCCTTCCTCATAGACGGCCAGGAAGCCGTCGAAGGTGACGACCTGGCCGGTGGCGCGCAGGCCCGTCTGGCCGTCGGGCGTCTCGATCTCGACCGTGGTGCGGTCCAGGCGCGCGGCCTCCATCTGGGAGGCGACCATCCGTTTCCAGATCAGCTCGTAGAGCCGCTGGAGATCGGAGTCGAGCCGGACGGACTCCGGATGACGGGCGATGTTGGTCGGCCGGATGGCTTCGTGGGCTTCCTGAGCGTTCTTGGCCTTCACCTTGTAATAGCGGGGTTCCGACGGGACATAGGCCGGGCCGAACGCCTTGCCGATGACGTCGCGCGCCTGGGCCAGGCCCTCGGGGCTGACCGACACGCCGTCGGTCCGCATGTAGGTGATCAGGCCGCCGGTTTCGTCGACGCCCTCGTACAGCTTCTGCGCCGCCTGCATGGTGCGCTGGGCGGTGAATCCCAGCTTGCGCGCGGCCTCCTGCTGCAGGGTGGAGGTGGTGAAGGGCGGGGCCGGATTGCGCCGGACCGGCTTCTTCTCGATCGAGCGGATGGTGAAGTCGCCGGCCTGGATGGCGGCCCGGGCGGCGGAGGCGGTGGCCTCGTCCTTGATGTCCAGGCGCTGCACGCGCTTGCCGGCGTGCTTGACCAGGCGAGCGGTGAAGGGCGGGCTGTCGGCCGTCAGGTCGGCCTCGATGGACCAGTATTCCTGGGGCCGGAACTTCTCGATCTCCATCTCGCGATCGACGACGATGCGAAGGGCGACCGACTGGACGCGTCCGGCCGAGCGGGCGCCGGGCAGCTTGCGCCACAGCACCGGCGACAGGGTGAAGCCGACCAGATAGTCCAGCGCGCGGCGGGCCAGATAGGCCTCGACCAGCTCCATGTCGAGCTGGCGCGGATTGGCCATGGCCTCGAGCACCGCCGACTTGGTGATGGCGTTGAAAGTGACGCGCTGGACGTCCGCGTCCTTCAGGGCGCGCTTCTTCTGGAGCACCTCCAGCACGTGCCAGGAGATGGCCTCGCCCTCGCGGTCGGGGTCGGTGGCCAGGATGACGCGGTCGGCGCGCTTGGCGGCCTCGGCGATCTCGGACAGGCGCTTGGCGCCCTTGGCGTCGGCCTCCCAGTTCATCGCGAAGTCCTGATCGGGCAGGACCGAGCCGTCCTTCGACGGCAGGTCGCGGACGTGGCCGTAGGAGGCCAGCACCTCGTAGTCGGGGCCGAGGTATTTGTTGATGGTCTTGGCCTTTGCGGGGCTCTCGACGATGACGAGGTTCATTGCGCGCCGTGGTTCGGGAAGGGGCGCGAACGTGGTTGCAGCGGAGCCGCGTGTCAATCGTCGCTCGCGCGAGACACGTAAAGGTAGTTGAAATAAGCCTGCGCTCTTGTATAGGTTGTTAAAAGCTGTTGCAGGGGACGACCCATGGGACGCGCACCAAAGGATGGACCGAAGCGGGTGGAGGGCCCGGCCTTTCCCACGCGGGAATACATCGGCTGCATGTGCCTGGAGATGGCGCGGATGGCGAAGGCCGAGGGCGACGACTGGCTGGCGATGCTACTGCAACAGGCGGGCGAGGCCGCCAATGTGCGCTCGCGCTAGCGGGAGGCCAGGCCGCCGGGCAGCAGCTCCGCGCGGCCGGCGAGGCTGAGCTCCAGCAGGGCGGCCGCGACCCGCGCGACGGGGGCGTCAAGAGCGCGGGCGATCTCGTCGCGGGGCGTCGGCGTCGGCGAGAGCAGGGCGGCGACGCGGTCGAGGAAGGCCTCGTCGACATCCCCGTCGAACGCCGGGGGCGGCGCCGGCGGCTCGCGCAACGACCGCAGGCCCGAGAAGGCGCGCTCGATGTCCTCCAGGCCCTCGCACAGGACGGCGCCCTGGCGGATCAATTCGTTGGGGCCGCGGGCGCGCGGGTCGAGCGGCGAGCCCGGCACGGCGAAGACCTCGCGGCCCTGTTCGGCGGCGAGGCGCGCCGTGATCAGGGAGCCGGAGCGGATCTCGGCCTCCACCACCACGACGCCGCGCGACAGGCCGGAGATGAGGCGGTTGCGGCGTGGGAAGTCGCGGGCCTGGGCGCGGGCGCCGACGGGGCTTTCGGAAACGACGCAGCCGCGCTCGACCAGCCGCGCGTAGAGATCGGCGTGCTCGGGCGGATAGACGTCGTCGACCCCGCCGCCGAGCACGGCGACGGTCCCGGTCGGCAGAGCGCCGTCGTGGGCGGCCGCGTCGACGCCGCGCGCCATGCCTGACACGACCACATGGCCGGCCTCGCCCAGTTGCAGGGCCAGGCCCCGGGCGAACCGCTGGCCGGCGGCCGAGGCGATGCGGGCGCCGACGACGGCGACGCAGGGACGGTTCAGCAGCGCCGCCTCTCCGCGTGTCCACAGGGTCGGAGGCGGCGGATCGACGGCGGCCAGCAGGGTGGGAAAGGCGGCGTCGCCCAGCACCAGCAGCCGGGCGCCCAATCGCTCGGCGGCGGCCATCTCGCGCTCGACCGCCCCGATCGGCGGCGGGACCGGGGCGGCGCCGGAGCGGCGGACGAGGCCGGGCAGGGCGTCGAGGGCGCGCACGGCCGAGCCGAAACGGGCGATCAACTGGGAGAAGGCGACGGGGCCGACGCGGTCGGTGCGGGCCAGCCGCAGCCGGGCGAACCGTTCCGCGTCGGTCAGGCTCACGCCTTCCCGGCCCCGATGCGGGGCTCCCGGCCCTTCAGCAGCCGGGCGATGTTCTGGTGGTGGCGGATCCAGATCAGCACGGCGGCGAAGACGGTCAGCGCCAGGATCGGCGCCGGGACCGGCAGGCCGACGGCGGACAGGGGCAGCAGCGCCAGCAGCGGCGCAGTCGCCGCCGAGATCAGGGCCGACAGCGAGGAGTAGCGGAACAGGGCGGCGCAGATCAGCCAGACCGCGCCCGCCATCAGCCCCAGCGGCCAGGCGGCCGCCAGCAGCAGGCCGTAGAAGGTCGCGACGCCCTTGCCGCCCCTGAAGCCCAGCCAGACCGGGAACAGGTGGCCCAGGAAGGCCGCGCCGCCGGCGATGGCGCCGGCCGCTTCGCTGTGCAGCCCATGGCGGGCGATCAGCAGGGCGGCGGCGCCCTTGCCGGCGTCCAGCAGCAGGGTGGCCAGGGCCAGGTCCTTGCGGCCGGTGCGCAGGACGTTGGTGGCGCCGATGTTGCCCGAGCCGATGTCGCGCACGTCGCCGGCGCCGGCGGCGCGGGTGATCACCACCCCGAACGGAATGGAGCCCAGCAGGTAACCGCCCAGCGCGACGAGCGCGAGAGTCCCCATGGCCGGCGCGACCAGATCCTGCACGTTGATTCGCTCCCCTCGCTTGATCGGCGGCAAAATGCGTCGCGGGTGCGCGCACAGCAAGGGCGATTCGACCTCTTGACCGGGCCGGACGCGCGGCGTCTGGTCCGCCGCGCCGAACAGGAGACGACCGATGATCCGATTCCCCACCGCCGCCGCCCTGGTGCTGCTGGCGACGACGGCCGGTTGCGCGGGGTCCGGACCGGCGGGGCCGGACGATGCGGGCGGACCGGCCCTGGCGGCCTGGTTCGACTGCGTGCGGGACGGCGGGGCCCTGGTGTCGGCCCACCGCGCGGTCTCGGCGCCGGACCAGCCCGAGAACTCTATCGCCGCCATCGAGGCGACCGGCCGCGCCATTCCCGACGCCATACTGGAACTGGACGCCGCCCTGACGCGAGACGGGCGGCTGGTCCTGATGCACGACGAGACGATGGAGCGGACGACCACGGGTCGGGGCCGCGTCGGCGACCTGACGCTGGCGCAGGTGAAGGCGGCGCGGCTGAGGGCGACCGACGGGCGCCTGACGGACGCCGCCCCGCCGACCCTGGCCGAGGCCCTGGCCGCCGCCGGCCGCGTCGGCGCCATTGCCAGCATCGACCTGAAGCCGGCGGAGGGCGGCGACACGATCGACCTGGCCCGGGCCGTGATCGCCGAGGTCCGCCGGGCGGGGGCCGCGCGACGCACCATCCTGATCACCTACACCAAGGCCGACGCGCGCGCCGTCGCCGCCCTGGCGCCGGAGATGATGATCTCGGCCGGTCTGGACGGGGTCGAAGACCTGGACGGGCTGAACGCTCCGCAGATCCTGGCCTGGACCGGCACGCGCGAGGAGCGGCCGGCGCTGTGGCGGGCGTTGCGGGACCGGGGCGTCGAGGTGCAGTTCGGGACGTTGGGCGAACCGGGCGTCCGCCGCGACGACCGCTATGCGGCGGACGGCGACGTGTCGGAATACCGCGACCTGGTGCGACGGGGCGTGACGATCATCGCCACCGACGCGCCGCTGGCGGTGCAGAGCGTGCTGGGCGGGGAGATCGCAAAGGCCGCGACGTGCGAGCGGCCGGGGTGAAACGTGCTCCCTTCTCCCGTTGGGAGAAGGTGGTCCGCAGGGCCGGATGAGGGTCGGGCGGTGGGCCCATTCGCACCACCGCACCCTCACCCTTTCGCGCAAGAACGATCGCTCCGCTCTCGTGCGCTCAAGCCCTCTCCCAATGGGAGAGGGGCCTAATGCACCTTGCGGCCCGCGACCCAGGTTCCGGCGACCTTGCCTTGCAGACGCCGGCCGTCGAAGGGTGAGTTCTTGGACTTGGAGCGCAGGGCGGCGGCGTCGACGACGATCGGGGCGCTGGGATCGAACAGGACCAGGTCGGCCGGCGCGCCCTCGGCCAGGACGCCGGCGTCGAGGCCCAGCAGCGCGGCCGGTCCCTGGGTCAGGGGACGCAGCACGTCCAGAAGGTCCAGCCCGTCCTCGTGGTGCAGGGTCAGGGCGGCGGGCAGCAGGGTCTCCAGGCCCACGGCGCCGGGCGCGGCCTCGGCGAAGGGGCGGCGCTTGTCCTCGGCCGGGGCGGGGGCGTGGGCCGAGGTGATGACGTCGATCAGGCCGTCGCGCACGGCCTCGATCAGGGCCTGGCGGTCGGATTCGGTCCGCAGCGGCGGGTCCAGCCGGTAGAAGGTGCGGTAGTCGCCGATGTCCACCTCGTTGAAGCACAGGTGGTTGATCGAGACGCTGACGGCGACCTCCAGGCCCTTGGCGCGGGCGCGAGCCAGGGTCTCCAGCGCGCCCTCGGTCGAGATCTGGTCCACCAGGAAGCGGGCGCCGGTCTGTTCGACCAGGGCCAGGTCGCGTTCCAGCCCGATGCGCTCGGCGATGGCGGGACCGCCCGACAGGCCCAGGCGCGTGGCCAGTTCGCCCGAGGCGGCGACGCCGCCTTCGGTCAGCCAGGGATCGGCGGGGCGGCAGGCGATCAGGGCGTTGAAGGCGGCGGCGTAGCTCATCACCCGTTGCAGGGTGCGGCTGTTGACGATGACCTTGTCGCCGTCGGTGAAATAGAGGGCGCCGGCCTCGTCCATCAGGCCGATCTCGGCCATGCGCTGGCCGTCCAGCGCCTTGGTGGCGGCCCCGGCGGCGCGGACGTTGACCAGGTTCAGGGCCGCGCCCCGACGCTGGATGAAGTCGACCATGGCCGGGTCGTCGACGGCGGGGTCGGTGTCGGGCTGGACGACGATGGTGGTCACGCCGCCGGCGGCGGCGGCGAGGCTGGCGGACTTCAGCGTCTCCTTGGGCTCGGCGCCCGGCTCGCCGGTCTTGACCCGGATGTCGATCAAGCCGGGGGCGAGGCACAGGCCCTGGGCGTCGACGATGCTATCGGCGGCGAGGTCGGGGGCGGCGCCGTGGATGATGCGGACAAGGCGGCCGTCCTCGACCACGACCGCGCCGGGGCCGTCATAGTCGGTCGCGGGGTCCAGCAGGCGGGCGTTGACGATGGCGAGCGTGGTCATCGAAAATCCTCCCCCATCGGGGGAGGGGGACCGCCCGAAGGGTGGTGGAGGGGGCTCGCCCCACGCACCGGCTTTGGATCAGGCCCCCTCCACCGCTTCGCGGTCCCCCTCCCCCGATGGGGGAGGATCTGAGCGACGGCGGTCATGTCTTGTCTCCCCAGCGGGCCGACAGCGAGGCGAGCACGGCCATGCGGGCGGCGACGCCCATCTCGACCTGATCCTGGATCAGGGACACCGACAGGTCGTCGGCGACGTCGGAGTCGATCTCCACGCCCCGGTTCATCGGGCCGGGGTGCATGACTTTCGCCCCCTGTTTGGCCCAGGCCAGCTTCTCGCGGTCCAGGCCCCAGAAGCGGAAATATTCGCGCGTGGAGGGGACCAGGGCGCCGGCCATGCGCTCCAGCTGAAGACGCAGCATCATGACGACGTCGCAGCCTTGAAGACCCTCGCGCATGTCGTGGAAGACCTCGCAGCCCCAGCGGTCGGCGTCGCCGGGCACCAAGGTAGGTGGGCCGATCAGACGCACGCGGGCGCCCATCATCTGAAGCAGGGCGACGTTGGAGCGGGCCACGCGGCTGTGGGTGATGTCGCCGCAGATGGCGACGGTCAGGCTGGTCACGTCGCCGAAAGCGCGACGCAGCGACAGCAGGTCGAGCAGGGCCTGGGTCGGATGCTCATGCCGTCCGTCGCCCGCGTTGACCACGGCGCAGCCGACCTTCTGGCTGAGCAGTTCGGCGGCGCCCGAAGCGGAGTGGCGCACGACCAGGATGTCGGGCTTCATGGCGTTCAGGGTGACCGCCGTGTCGATCAGGGTCTCGCCCTTCTTCACCGAGGAGGCGGCGACCGGCATGGTCACGACATCGGCGCCCAGCCGCTTGGCGGCGATTTCGAACGAGGAGGAAGTGCGGGTCGAGTTCTCGAAGAACAGGTTCACGACCGTGCGGCCGTGCAGCACGCCCAGCGCCTTGTCCGACTGGCGGTTGAAGTCGACGAAGGCGTCGCCCAGGTCGAGCAGCTGGGGGACGACGTAGGGGTTCAGGTCCGAGGCGGCGAGGAAGTGCGCCTTGGGGAACGGGATCAGCCGCTCGTGGATGGTCTGTTCGGTGACTTCGGGCGGCTGGGTCATCGAGACGCGGCTATAGGGCCGAGTCCGCCGAAAGGCGAGTCAGGCGAAGTGGAACAGCGCCAGGAGGATGGGGATGACTACCGCGCTGCCCACCGTGGTCAGGGCGATGACGCCGGCGATCAGGGGCGCGTCGCCGCCCATCTGGCGCGCCAGGACGTAGGAGGCGGCCGAGCCGGGCGCCGCGCCGCAGATCAGGGCGATCCCCTGCG
Source organism: Pseudomonadota bacterium (assembly GCA_023390245.1). Lineage (GTDB taxonomy): Bacteria > Pseudomonadota > Alphaproteobacteria > Caulobacterales > Caulobacteraceae > Brevundimonas. The sequence goes on along the minus strand of JAEWDF010000052.1, from coordinate 74,392 downwards.
ACAGCGAGTCCCCGCCCAGGGCCCAGGCGATGAACCACATCAGCGGCGGCATGACGCCCAACTTGACCAGGGAGACGCCGGCGATGACGGTGCGGCGGCGGTTGACCTCGGCGAAGGACAGGCCGGCCCCGGCGACGATCAGCCCCAGCGGCAGGGCCGCGGCGCCCACCAGGTCCAGGCTGTCGGACAGGCCGGGGATCGACGGGACGCGCAGCAGGTTCAGCGCCAGGCCGATCAGGCAGGCGACCAGGATCGGATTGGCGATCATCGACCGAAGCAGGCCCAGGGCCGACGGCTCGCGGTGCAGGGCGCCCCACCGGGCCAGCACGGCGACGCAGGCGATGTTGCTGACCGGGATGATGAAGGCGATGGCGACCGCGGCCAGGGCCACGCCCTCCGGGTCGTACACCGACTGGATCACCGGCACGAAGACGAAGCTGTTCCAGCGGATCACGCCCTGGAAGACGCTGGTGTAGGCCGGGCCCTCCAGCCGGATCAGCGGCCGCGCCAGCAGGGTCGCGCCCGCCACCAGCAGGGTGGCCGCGACCACGGCCGTCCCGGCGACCGCCGCGCTCCCGCCCGCCAGGTCGGCGCGCCAGATCGCGGGGATCAGGAAGCCGGGATAGAAGATGTTGATCGCCAGCTTCTCGATCGGGCGCCAGGCCTCGTCGGGCAGGAAGCCGGACTTCCTGAGGCCATAGCCCAGGGCGATCATCAGGAAGACCGGCAGGACGCCGGCGAGCAGCGCGCTCAAATCCAGGTCGCCTGGTCGCGCACCCGGTCCAGCGCCCCCTGAAGGATCCAGGCGGCGGCGGTGCGGTCCACGACCCCGGCGCGGCGCTTGCGGTTCAGGTCCAGGTCCTCGATCAGGAAGCGTTCGACGGCGCTGGTGGACAGGCGCTCGTCCCAGAAGGCGACGTTGATCGGGCGCAACCGCTCCAGATTGCGGGCGAAGGCGCGGCACGACTGGGCGCGCGGTCCCTCGGTCCCGTCCATGTTGACCGGCAGGCCGATGACCAGGGCGGACACCTTGCGATGCGCCATCAGCTTGAACAGGTGCTCGGCTTCCTGCGTGAACTTGGACTTGCGGATGAGCTCCAGCGGGGAGGCGATCATCCGCGTGGCGTCGGACACGGCGACGCCAATGGTCTTCTCGCCCAGGTCCAGCCCCATCCACGGCGTATCGGGCGGGCAGGCGGCGGGCAGGTCGAGGAGGTCGAGCACGGGCACGGCGGGGCGGTAGGCTGCAACGCGCCGGAAGTCAAAGCCGAAGCCGTTCGTGATCCGGGAGAGGATCGCGCCATGTTGGCGATTCGCCGCCGCGCGGCTAAACCGCGCGGACATCCTTCCCAAGCCTTGAGCCAGAGAGCCGAGACATGACCGACATCGCCGACATCGTCGCCCGCCAGATCCTCGACAGCCGCGGCAATCCGACGGTCGAGGTGGACGTGGTCCTGGAGGACGGCTCCTTCGGCCGCGCCGCCGTGCCGTCGGGCGCCTCGACCGGCGCGCACGAGGCCGTGGAACTGCGCGACGGCGACAAGGACATCTATCTGGGCAAGGGCGTCCAGAAGGCGGTCGACGCCGTCAACGGCGAGATCTTCGACGCCCTGTCGGGCCTGGACGCCGAGGACCAGCGCCGCATCGACGAGGCGATGATCGCGCTGGACGGCACGCCGAACAAGGGCCGGCTGGGCGCCAACGCCATCCTGGGCGTGTCCCTGGCCGTGGCGAAGGCGAGCGCGATCTCTTCGAACCTGCCGTTGCACCGCTACCTGGGCGGCGTCGGCGCCCGCGTGCTGCCGACCCCGATGATGAACATCATCAACGGCGGCGCCCACGCCGACAATCCGATCGACATCCAGGAGTTCATGATCCTGCCGACCGGCGCGGAGACCTTCTCGGACGCCCTGCGCATGGGCGCGGAGATCTTCCATGCCCTGAAGAAGCAGCTGAAGGACGCGGGCCACAACACCAACGTCGGCGATGAGGGCGGCTTCGCCCCGAACCTGGCCTCGGCCGAGGAGGCGCTGAGCTTCATCACCAAGGCGGGCCAGGCGGCCGGCTATCTGGCGGGCGAGGACTTCCACCTGGGCCTGGACGTGGCCTCGACCGAATTCTTCAAGGACGGCAAGTACGTCATGGCCGGCGAGGGCAAGACCGTCGACGCCGAGGGCATGGTCGGCTACCTCGCGGACCTGGTCGAGCGCTTCCCGATCGTGTCGATCGAGGACGCCATGGCCGAGGACGACTTCGACGGCTGGCGCCTGCTGACCGAGCGCCTGGGCGACCGCATCCAGCTGGTCGGCGACGACCTGTTCGTGACCAATCCGGCGCGCCTGGCCGCCGGCATCGGCGAGGGCCTGGCCAACTCCATCCTGATCAAGGTCAACCAGATCGGCACCTTGTCGGAGACGCTGGACGCGGTCGATATGGCCCAGCGCGCGGGCTACACCGCCGTGATGTCGCACCGCTCGGGCGAGACCGAGGATTCGACCATCGCCGACCTGGCGGTCGCCACCAACTGCGGTCAGATCAAGACGGGCTCGCTGGCCCGTTCGGACCGGGTGGCCAAGTACAACCAGCTGCTGCGCCTGGAAGAGATGCTGGGCGACCAGGGCGTCTATTTTGGCGACGGCATGCTGCTGAGCCGCTGATCGCGGCGGGAAGGGGCGGGCGTCAGCCCGCCTTTTCCACGAAGCTGTCGATAACCTTCTTCTCCCCGGCCTTGTCGAAGGCGACGACCAGCTTGTTGCCCTCGACCGCCCGGACGGCCCCGTAGCCGAACTTCTGGTGGAAGACGCGCTCGCCGCGCTTCCAGCCTCCGCCGGACTTGGGATCGGCGGTGGCGACCAGGCGGCCGTCGCCCTCGATCACCGCATGACGCGCCTGGACCGAGCGGGGCGTCTGGGCGGCCGTAAAGGACTGCGCCCGCTTCCAGCCCGGGGAGGAATAGCCGCCCGAGAAGGCCGGCGTCTCGTCCCAGCGGCTCTTGGCCTCCTTCATGCCCTGCGACGCGCCGTAATAGCCGGTGTCCGACTGCGCCTCGACGTGGGCGAGGGGCAGTTCGTCGACGAAGCGGCTGGGCAGTTGCGACTGCCAGCGGCCATAGACCTGGCGGTTGGCGGCGAAGGAGATGCGGGCGTCCTGCTTGGCGCGGGTGACGCCGACGTAGGCCAGACGGCGCTCCTCCTCCAGGCCCTTTTCGCCCTTTTCGTCGATGCTGCGCTGGGAGGGAAAGACGCCTTCCTCCCAGCCGGGCAGGAAGACCAGCGGGAACTCCAGCCCCTTGGCGCCGTGCAGGGTCATGATCTGGACCGCGTCCTCGCCCGCGCCGCGATCCAGGTCCATGACCAGGGCGACGTGCTCCAGATAGGCTTGCAGCGTGTCGAATTGCTGCATCGACTGGACCAGCTCCTTCAGGTTTTCCAGCCGGGTCGGACCGCTGGCGCGGTCGGCCTTCTGCATGTCGACATAGCCGCTCTCCTCCAGCACCGTCTCCAGCACCTGCCAGTGGGGCGTGGAGGCGGCCAGGTCGCGCCAGCGGTCCATGTCGCGCACGAAGTTGGCCAGCGCCGTGCGGGTGCGGGCCTGAAGCTCGTCGGTGTTGATCAGCCCGCGCACGGCGGTCATGGCCGACAGGCCATGCTGGCGGGCCAGGTGCAGCACCTTCTGGACCGAGGTGTCGCCGACGCCGCGCTTGGGAACGTTGACGATCCGCTCGAACGCCAGGTCGTCGTCCTCGGAGAGGATCAGGCGCAGATAGGCGTGGGCGTCGCGGATCTCGGCCCGCTCGAAGAAGCGCGGGCCGCCGATGACGGTGTAGGGGATGGCCAGCATGACGAAGCGTTCTTCGAACGCCCGCATCTGAAACGACGCGCGAACAAGAACGGCCATGTCCTTGTATTTGAAGTCCTGCTTTCGCGCCGTCTCGATCTCGTCGGCGATCAGCCGAGCCTCGGCCTCGCCGTCCCAGACGCCGCGCACGCGGACCTTGTCGCCGCCGTCGTCCTCGGTCCACAGGGTCTTGCCCAGGCGGTCGCGGTTGGCCGCGATCAGGCCGGACGCCGCGCCCAGGATATGTTTGGTCGAGCGGTAGTTCCGCTCCAGCTTGATGATCTTTGCGCCGGGGAAGTCGCGTTCGAAGCGCAGGATGTTGTCCACCTCCGCGCCCCGCCAGCCGTAGATCGACTGGTCGTCGTCGCCGACGCAGCAGACGTTGCCGGTCGAGGCGGTCAGCAGCCGCAGCCACAGGTACTGGGCGACGTTGGTGTCCTGGTATTCGTCGACCAGGATGTAGCGGAAGCGGCGGCGGTATTCCTCGGCCAGATCGGCATTCTGCGACAGCAGGGTGATGTTATGCAGCAAGAGGTCGCCGAAGTCGCAGGCGTTCAGGGTGCGCAGGCGCGCCTGATAGGCGGCGTAGAGCGCCTGGCCCTTGCCGTTGGCGAAATCCTCACCCGGCGGCAGCTTGTCGGGCGTCCAGCCGCGGTTCTTCCAGTGGTCGATCAGTCCCGACAGCGACCGGGGCGTCCAGCGCTTGGTGTCGATATTGGCGGCTTCCAGCAGCTGCTTCAGCAGCCGCTCCTGGTCGTCCGTGTCCAGAATGGTGAAGGTCGACTTCAGCCCGACCAGTTCGGCGTGGCGGCGCAGGATCTGGGCGGCGATGGAGTGGAAGGTGCCCAGCCAGCGGAGGCCCTCCGCCGAGGGGCCGATCAGATGGGTGATCCGCTCGCGCATCTCGCGTGCGGCCTTGTTGGTGAAGGTGACGGCCAGCAGCTCCCACGGCCGCGCCCGGCCGGTCGCCAGGATATGCGCCAGGCGGGTGGTCAGGACGCGGGTCTTTCCGGTCCCGGCGCCGGCCAGGACCAGCACGGGCCCTTCGGTCGTCTCCACCGCCTCGCGCTGCTCGGGGTTCAGCCCCTTCATATAGTCGCGCGCCTCGCCCTCCGGCGGGCGCGGCCGGGCGAGGTCGGAGATGCGGGGGGCGGGCAGGTCGGTCACTTCGGAGGATACGCTCGAACGATTTGAATCAGGCGGAACATAAGGGGCACGGGCGGCGATGTCAGGGCCGGGCGCGAAATCGGCGCGGAACCCGTCGTTTCCGCCGTCCGTTGCGGACGGAAGAGACCGGAAGGAGGCGCCGATGGCCGCACGCTCCCGTCATTCCGCAAGCTGGCTGTTCCTGGCCGGCGCGCTGATCGTCGTCGCGGCCCTGGCCCTGTGGCTGCTGTTCGCGGGGCGGGCGGCGACGCCCACCGCGCCAGCGGACCTGGATCTGCGGCCCGCCGCGCCCGAGGGCCCCGTCCTGCCGCCGGTCGAACCGCCGACCGTGCCGACGCCCAGCTCGCCGCCCGCGCCGGTGGGATAGCTATTTCAGGCTGTAGGTGATGGTGGTGACCACCCGCAGTTTCTTGTTGACCGAGGCGCCCTCGTCGAACCCGTCGCCGTCGCGCGGCAAAATCTCGAACGACCCCTGCGTGGCCTGACGGATCGGACCTAGGGGCGTGCCGGAATCCTGGGCGAACTGCTCGGCGCCCTTGCGCGCGGCGGCGGTCGCTTCGGCGATCATGCGCGGCCGCATGTCGTTCAGCTTGGTGAAGACGTAGGACGGACCCCGGAAATCCTGGAGCACCACGCCCTGGCGGACCAGGTCGTTGAGGGCGCGGGTGGTGGCCTGGACCCGCGCCACGTCGTTGGTGCGGACGATCACGGTCTGGGCCAGGATGAAGCGCGGACCGCCGGTCTGGGAGCCGTATTCGCGCGACTGGGTGTCGGCCACCTCGAGCCGGCCCAGGTCGACGGCCTCGGCGGGATAGCCCTGGGCGGCCAGGAACTGGCGCACCCGGCCCAGGTCGCCGTCGATCCGGGCCTGGACGTCGGACAGGACGTCGCCCGAGGCGGTGAAGCGCACGGGCAGAACCGCCAGATCGGCGGTCACGTCGCGCTCTGACAGGCCGCGCACGGTGACGGTGCGGTCGCCGGCGCGGGCGTGGATCACCCCCTGTCCGACCAGGGCCCCGCCGCCCAGCACGCCGAGGGCCAGGAGCCCGCCGAACACGGCGGCCGGAAGCAGACGATCGTTGGTCATGGCGGCGTTCCTTTCCCTTGGCGCGAGGCTAGGCCGCGAGGCCGTGCTCCGCCACCCAATTCAGCGCCAGCAGGCGGCAGGCGGAAGCCAGCGGCCGGCGGCCCCGGCCGGCGTCGATCTCGGCCATCAGTCCGGCCTTGCTGAGGTCGCGACGCGCGGCGACGCGATCCAGCACCGCCCAGAACTCCGGCTCCAGCGCGACGGAGGTGGCGTGGCCGGCCAGGACGACGGAGCGCTTGGCCAGGCCGCTCAACGCGCGGCCTTCAGCACGATGTCGGCCGAGGGCGGGGCGCCCTGGGTCAGCACGGCGTGGCGCGTGTCGGTGACGAACGCCAGCCGACCGGCGGGGTCGCGGATCTCGGCGCGGGCGGCGTAGGCGTGGCGCGGGTCGATCTGGGCCGTCGGCAAACCCAGGGTCACGGCGTAGGGCGGCGCGCGACCGTCCAGCGGCTCGACGCTCTCCGCCAGCACGGTCGCGGGCGCGTCGGCCAGGCTCACGTCCTCGATCCGCACGGTCAGGACATGGCCGGGCGGCAGCAGGATCCGTTCGCGATAGGTCGCGGTGACGGTCACGGTCGTCATGCCGGTGGAGACGTCGGGGCCGGCCGGCGCGCTCGCGCAGGCGCCGAGCACCAGGGCGGCGGGCAGGATCAGGGGGGCGCAACGCATGTCGGACTCCTTGGCTGGACGCAGTGTGTCACAGTCCGGCGCAAGACGTGAGCGGCGCCGTGCGCGCGAGGATGATAAGCGGGCGGGCCCAGCCCCGGAGTCGAGATTTGTCGCGTCCGTTCGCCATCGTCGCCATCGCCGTCTGCGCCCTGATCTGGGGCACGACCTGGTTCGCCATCACCCTGCAACTGGGGCCGGTCGATCCGATCGTCTCCATCGTCTGGCGGTTCGGTCTGGCGGCTGCGGTCCTGTTCGCCTTCTGCGCGGCGACGCGCCGGCCGCTGCGGTTGACGCGGGCGCAGCACCTGGCGTGCCTGGGGCAGGGGGCCTTCGTCTTCGCGACCAGCTACGGCTTCGTCTATGCGGCGGAAGGCAAGGTGGCCTCGGCCGTGGTGGCGGTGATCTTCGCCGCCCTGGCCTTCGTGAACCTGGCGCTGTTCCGCCTGCTCGCGAGACAGAAGGCCGCGCCGGCCGCCTGGCTGGGCGCGGCGCTGGGCCTGGGCGGCGTGGCGGTGCTGTCGCTGGGGCAGTTGTCCGGCGGCGCGGCGGCGGGCGCCGATCCGGGGCTGGGCGTGGTCTTCGCCCTGGTCGCGGTGATGGCGTCGGCGCTGGGCAATTGGTTCGCCTGGCGCGGCGGACAGGCGGGGGCGCCGGTGATTCCAGCCACCGCCTGGGCCATGGCCTATGGGACGGGACTGCTGGCGCTGTACGGCGTCGCGACCGGCGTCGAATGGCGGATCGAGCCGACGCCGGCCTACATCCTGTCGCTGCTGCACCTGTCGCTGTTGGGGTCGGTCGTGGCGTTCGGCCTGTACTTCACCATCGCGCGGGCGCGGGGCTATGCGCTGGCCAGCTACATCTCGGCGCTGACCCCGCCGATCGCCATGCTGGTGTCGGTGCTGTTCGAGGGCGCGCGATTCGGCTGGACCGCGCTGGCCGGACTGGCGCTGGTGCTGGCGGGACAGGTGCTGTTGATCCGTGCGCCGAAGACGGCCTAGCGGCGGAACCAGCCGGATCGGCGCGACGTCTCGGCGTCTTTCCGCAAGGTCTCGGCCTTGTCGGCGTCGCCCTTGGCGCGGGCTTGGGCCAGGGCCTGGCGGCGCTTCTTCTCGGCCATGACGCGGCGCGCGACCAGAAGGGCGATCAGTCCCTGTCGGGTTCCAGGCGCCATGCCGGCCATGTCAGTCCTCGCGCTTGCTGCCGTCCAGAAGGCGTTCGACGCGATCGCGTTCCCGCGCGGCGGCCTGTTTTTCGGCCTTGGTGCGTCCGTGGGCGACGCGGTTCCCGGCGGCGCGGGCCTTAGTCTGCGCCTTGTCGCGGGCCTTGCGGGCCTGGTTCAGATTGACGATCTCGCTCATGGGCTCCGATCCCGGACTCGGCGCATGGCCAAACGCCCGCCATGGGCGCTTCCTTATCGAACAAATTATAAGGAGAGGGGAAGGGCGGTGCGCCACTCCGACTTCAAGAGAAGGAGTGGCGCGAGTGACGGGGCTCGAACCCGCGACCTCCGGCGTGACAGGCCGGCACTCTAACCAACTGAGCTACACCCGCGTTTCCCGGCCGAAGCGACGGTGCGCCTCGGCGAGGGGCGTCGTTTAGGCGGGCCGGACTGGCGCGTCAAGCGGCCATTTTCGAGAAATTCCGGCCGGGCGGCCGTGGACCTGTGGACGGTTTCATCGGGGCGCCCGACCGGCTTCGGGGATGACTTTCCGTTACGGATCGGGGTGTTCGGGAAGGTCCCGGAGGACGGGCGCCGCGGGAAGCGTCGCTGCATCGCCCGGCCGGCCTCATCGGGCGCGGAAATTGCGATCCGTTCTCAACAAAAACAGAGGCGGTTCCGGGGTTTGAACCGCGGAGAGGTTGGGTCTAAGAAGCGCCGAATCCCGCCTCTCCCCGGCGGACGAGGTTCTTCGAATGAACGCATTTCTGCTGGAATACCTGCCGGTGATCATCTTCGCCGGCGTCGCCGCGCTGATCGGCGTGCTCTTCATCGCCCTGCCGCTGCTGCTGGCGCCGAAGAACCCCGACAGCGAGAAGCTGTCCGCCTATGAGTGCGGCTTCAACGCCTTCGACGACGCGCGGATGAAGTTCGACGTGCGTTTCTACCTGGTGTCGATCCTGTTCATCATCTTCGACCTGGAAGTGGCCTTCCTGTTCCCGTGGGCGGTGTCGATGTTCGACCTGTCGCACGCGGGCATGGTGTTCGCCTTCTGGTCGATGATGGTCTTCCTGGGCGTGCTGACCATCGGCTTCATCTACGAATGGAAGAAGGGAGCCCTGGAATGGGAGTGATCGCCCCCGCCAGCCCCCTGGTCCCGGCGGGCCAGAGCTACGGCTCGGGCGCCCGCTCGACCGTCGAGGGCTATGATCCCAAGGTCCACGACAAGTTCTTCGAGGCCGTGAACATGGAGCTGGGCGAGCGCGGCTTTCTGGTCGCCGGCCTGGACGACGTGATCAACTGGGCCCGCACCGGCTCGCTGATGTGGATGACGTTCGGTCTCGCCTGTTGCGCCGTCGAGATGATCCAGATGTCGATGCCGCGCTATGACGTGGAGCGGTTCGGCATGGCGCCGCGCGCCAGCCCGCGTCAGTCCGACCTAATGATCGTCGCCGGCACCCTGACCAACAAGATGGCCCCCGCCATCCGCAAGGTCTACGACCAGATGCCCGACCCGCGTTACGTCGTGTCGATGGGCAGCTGCGCCAACGGCGGCGGCTATTATCACTACAGCTACAGCGTCGTGCGCGGCTGCGATCGGGTGGTGCCGGTGGACGTCTACGTCCCGGGTTGTCCGCCGACCGCCGAGGCGCTGCTGTACGGACTGCTGCAATTGCAGAAGAAGATCCGCCGCACGGGGACGATCGACCGATGACCTCCCTGGCGGTTCAGGCTGAACAGGAAGCCGTGCTCACGCCGCTGGGCGCGGAGATGGTCGCGGCGCTGGGAGTCGAGGCCCAGGTCGCCTATGGCGAGCTGACCCTGGCGGCCCCGCGCGAGCGCATCGTCGAGGTGATGACGGTGCTGCGCGACCAGTTCGGCTTCCAGCAGCTGCTGGACCTATGCGGCGTCGACTATCCCGACCGCGCCGAGCGGTTCGAGGTGGTCTATCATCTGCTGTCGCTGACCCGGAATGCGCGTCTGCGCGTCAAGGTGGCGACCGACGAGGTCAAGCCCGTTCCGACCCTGGTGGACGTCTATCCGGCGGCCAACTGGTTCGAGCGTGAGACCTACGACATGTACGGCGTGATCTTCGAGGGTCACCCGGACATGCGCCGGCTGCTGACCGACTATGGCTTCGAAGGGCACCCCCTTCGCAAGGACTTCCCGATGACCGGGTATGTCGAGGTCCGCTACGACGAAGAGCAGAAGCGGGTTGTCTATGAGCCAGTCAAGCTGACCCAGGAATTCCGCACCTTCGATTTCCTGTCGCCGTGGGAAGGCGCCGAGTATCCGGCGCCCGTGCTGCCGGGTGACGAAAAGGCTGGAGGCCAGGCCTGATGGCTGACGGTACGCATACGCCGGCGCCGCTTGGCGCGGGAACGGACGTGTTCGACAACGACGTCGACCATCGCACCGCCCACGCGCGCGAGATGGACGATCGCAAGTTCACCATCAACTTCGGCCCGCAGCACCCGGCCGCGCACGGCGTGCTGCGCCTGGTGCTGGAGCTCGACGGCGAGATCGTCGAGCGCGTCGATCCGCACATCGGCCTGCTGCACCGCGGCACCGAGAAGCTGATGGAGGCCCGCACCTATCTGCAGAACGTGCCCTATCTGGACCGGCTGGACTACGTCTCGCCGATGAACCAGGAGCACGCCTTCTGCCTGGCGATCGAGAAGCTGCTGGGGATCGAGGTCCCCTATCGCGCCCAGCTGATCCGGGTGCTGTATTCCGAGATCGGCCGCATCCTGTCGCACCTGCTGAACGTGACCACCCAGGCCATGGACGTCGGCGCCCTGACGCCGCCGCTGTGGGGCTTCGAGGAACGCGAGAAGCTGATGGTGTTCTACGAGCGCGCCTGCGGGGCGCGCCTGCACGCCAACTACTTCCGTCCGGGCGGCGTCCACCAGGACCTGTCAATGGACCTGATCGACGACATCGGCCGCTGGTGCCACGAATTCCCGGCGGCGCTGAAGGACATCGAGGCGCTGGTCACCGAGAACCGCATCTTCAAGCAGCGCAACGTCGACATCGGCGTCGCATCGAAGGAACAGGCCCTGGCCTGGGGCTTCACCGGCGTGATGCTGCGCGGCTCCGACATCGCCTGGGACCTGCGCAAGTCGCAGCCCTACGAATGCTACGCCGAGATGGATTTCGACATCGCCGTGGGCAAGAACGGCGACTGCTGGGACCGCTACCTGGTGCGCGTCGAGGAGATGAAGCAGTCGGTGCGCATCATGGAGCAGTGCATCCACAAGCTGCGCAACTGCCCCGGCGAGCCCGTCCTGATCGAGAACCACAAGATCGTGCCGCCGCGCCGCGGCGAGATGAAGCGGTCGATGGAAGCGCTGATCCATCACTTCAAGCTCTATACCGAGGGCTTCTCGACGCCCGAGGGCGAGGTGTACGCCTCGGTCGAGGCGCCGAAGGGCGAGTTCGGCGTCTATCTGGTCTCGGACGGGACCAACAAGCCTTACCGCGTCAAGCTGTCGGCGCCGGGCTTCCGCTCGCTGCAGGCGATGGACTGGATGAACCGCGGCCACATGCTGGCCGACGTGTCCGCCATCCTCGGCTCGCTCGACATCGTTTTCGGAGAAGTGGACCGATGAGCGTCCGTCGTCTCGCCAAGGTTCAGCCTGAATCCTTCGCTTTTTCAAAGGCCACGAAGGCGAAGGCCGACTGGTGGATCAAGAAGTATCCGGAAAGCCGCCGCCAGTCGGCGGTGATCCCGGTCCTGTGGCTGGCGCAGAAGCAGGAGGGCTGGGTGTCGGAGCCGGCGATCCGCGCGATCGCCGAGCTGCTGGGCATGCCCTACATCCGGGTGCTGGAGGTCGCGACCTTCTACACCATGTTCATGCTGGAGCCGGTCGGCACGACCGCGCTGATCCAGGTCTGCGGCACCACGCCGTGCATGCTGCGCGGCGCCAACGAGCTGATGCGGGTGTGCAAGGAGAAGATCGGCGCCAAGGACCACCTGTCCGCCGACGGCCGCTTCACCTGGCAGGAAGTCGAATGCCTGGGCGCCTGCTCGAACGCGCCGATGGCCCAGATCAACGACTACTACTACGAGGACCTGACGCCGGAGACGATGGCGCAGATCATCGACGACTTCGCGGCCGGCAAGTCGCCAAAGCCGGGCTCCTACACCGGGCGTGCGACATCGGAACCGGCGGGCGGCGCCAAGACGCTGCTGGACGCGACCCTGTACGACGGCTCGGCCGCCAAGCCGATCAAGAAGCTGCCGAACAGCGATCCGGCCCCGGCCGAGAAGGCGCCGGCCTGATGGCGGGACCCGACCTGAGCACCGACGAGGGCCGCGCGGCCTATCGCAAGGAATTGCGGGGCGTCGCGCGTCCGCTGCGCGCCGGCGGCCTGGCCATGGTGGTCGGTGCGGCGGTGCTGATCCTGATGACCAAGAACGGCACGGCGGGCATCGGCGACTGGGGCGTCCACGTCTCCTATTTCATGCTGGCCGCGGGCTGGGTGATGGTGATCGCCGCCATCTGGATGCGCACCCGCCACCACAAGCGCCGCATGGCGGAAGGACTCTGAGGCAATGGTCGGAATCCTCGAAGACAAGGACCGGATCTTCACCAACCTGTACGGCTTCCAGGACTGGACGCTGGAGGGGGCGAAGTCGCGCGGGGCGTGGAACGCCACCAAGGACATGCTGGACCTTGGCCGCGACTGGATCATCAACAACGTCAAGGCCTCCGGCCTGCGCGGACGCGGCGGCGCCGGCTTCTCGACCGGCCTGAAGTGGTCGTTCATGCCCAAGGAAGTGAAGGATCGCCCTCACTACCTGGTCGTCAACGCCGACGAATCCGAACCCGGCACCTGCAAGGACCGGGAGATCATGCGCCACGATCCGCAGCTGCTGATCGAGGGCTGTCTGATCGCCAGCTTCGCCATGCAGGCCCACGCCTGCTACATCTATCTGCGCGGCGAATACGTGCTGGAGCGCGAGCGGATGGAAGCCGCCGTCAAGCAGGCCTATGAGGCCAGGCTGATCGGCAAGGACAATGTCCACGGCTGGGATTTCGACGTCTATATCCACCATGGCGCCGGGGCCTACATCTGCGGCGAAGAGACGGCGCTGCTGGAATCGCTGGAAGGCAAGAAGGGCCAGCCGCGCCTGAAGCCGCCGTTCCCCGCCGGCGCGGGCCTCTACGGCGCCCCAACCACGGTGAACAACGTCGAGTCGATCGCCGTCGTGGGGACGATCCTACGTCGCGGCGCCGACTGGTTCGCCGGCTTCGGCCGGCCGAACAACACAGGCACCAAGCTGATGGCCATCTCGGGCCATGTGAATGCGCCGTGCGTGGTCGAGGAGGCCATGTCGATCCCGCTGCGCCAACTGCTGGAAGAACACTGCGGCGGCGTGCGTGGCGGCTGGGACAATCTGAAGGCCGTGATCCCCGGCGGATCGTCGGTGCCGCTGATCACGCGCGAGATGTCCGAAACGGCGCTGATGGACTTCGACAGCCTGCGCGAGATGCGCTCGGGCCTGGGCACCGCCGCCGTGATCGTGATGGACCAGTCCACCGACCTTGTGAAGGCCATCGCCCGCATCAGCTACTTCTACAAGCACGAGAGCTGCGGCCAGTGCACGCCGTGCCGCGAAGGCACGGGCTGGATGTGGCGCGTGCTGGAGCGGATGGCGGTGGGCGAGGCCGATCCGTCGGAAATCGACATGCTGCTGGAAGTGTCGACCCAGATCGAGGGCCACACCATCTGCGCGCTGGGCGACGCCGCCGCCTGGCCGGTGCAGGGCCTGATCCGTCACTTCCGCCACGAGATCGAAGAGCGCATCGCCACCTACCGCAGCCGCCGCGCGAACTTCGCCGGCCACGCCATCGCCGCGGAGTGATGATGCTTCGGTCGTCCGCCATCGTGATCGTCAGCCTCGTCCTCGCCGCCTGCGGCGAGCGCGAAGCCGCGCCCACGCCGGTGGAGAAGGTCACGGCCGACGCCCGGCCGTCCGACGCCGTCGCCTCCGCGCCCGCCGCGCTGGACGCAACCGACCTGCGCCGCGTGTGCCGCGCTGGCCTGGCCGCGATCCACGGCCAGGAGCCCGCCGCCATCGCGATCGACGGGCTGGAGGGGGAGGTGGTCCACGCTTCCTGGCGCGCCCCGGTCGACGGCGGCCGGATGAAGGCCGACTGCCGCGTGGACGGCGACCTGGTGGTGTGGAAGCCGCTGGGCCTGCCCGACACCGCCATGATCCGCTGGATGAACCAATCCGGCGACCCGGTGATCCGCTACGCCCTGGACGGGGCGACGGTCACCATCACGCAGACGCTCCCGGATGGGACCACGGAACGCGCCGATCTGGCGGTTCCCGCTGAAGAAGAGGCCCGCTGATGCCAGTCGCCAAGGTCAACGGCGTCGAAACCGAGTTCGAGCCCGGCATGACCGTGCTGCAGGTCGCCGAGCGCGCCGGGCACGAGATTCCGCGCTTTTGCTATCATGAGCGGCTGTCGATCGCCGGCAACTGCCGCATGTGCCTGGTCGAGGTGAAGCCGGGGCCGCCCAAGCCGCAGGCGTCGTGCGCGCTTCCGGCCGCCGACGGCCAGGAGATCTTCACCGACACGCCGATGGTGAAGAAGGCCCGCGAAGGGGTGATGGAGTTCCTGCTCATCAACCACCCGCTGGACTGCCCGATCTGCGACCAGGGCGGCGAATGCGACCTGCAGGACCAGGCCGTCGGCTATGGCCGCGACGGCTCGCGCTACGCCGAGAACAAGCGCGCGGTCGAAGAAAAGAACATGGGTCCGACGGTCAAGACCTTCATGACCCGGTGCATCCAGTGCACGCGCTGCGTCCGCTTCATCACCGAGGTCGCCGGCGTGCCGGACATCGGCATGATCTCGCGCGGCGAGGACGCTGAGATCACCACCTATCTGGAAAAGAACATCGACTCGGAACTGTCGGGCAACGTCAACGACCTGTGCCCGGTCGGCGCCCTGACGCACCGGCCGTGGCAGTACCACTACCGTCCGTGGGAGCTGAAGAAGACCGAGACCATCGACGTGATGGACGCCCTGGGCTCCAACATCCGCGCCGACTATCGCGGGTCCGAGGTCATGCGCATCCTGCCGCGCGTCCATGAGGGCATCAACGAGGAGTGGCTGTCCGACAAGAGCCGCTATGTCGTCGACGGCCTGACCGCGCGCCGCCTGGACCGTCCGTGGCTGCGCGAAGGCGGACGCTTGCGTCCCGCCACCTGGGACGAGGCGCTGGGCGCCGTGGCGGCCAGGCTGAAGGCGGCCCCGGCCGACCGCATCGGCGCGATCGCCGGCGATCTGCAGGACGCCGAGAGCATGAAGGCGACGCTGGACCTGTTCCGCGCCCTGGGCTCAGCCAACACCGACTGTCGCCAGGACGGCGCGGCGCTGGGCTATGGTCCGCGCGAGAGCTGGTTGTTCAACTCCGGCCTGCAAGGTATTGAAAACGCGGACGCCGTGCTGCTGATCGGGGTCGATCCGCGCGTCGAGGCGCCGCTGCTGAACGCCCGCCTGCGCAAGGCCTGGCTGAAGGGCGGGCTGGAGGTCGGCGTGATCGGCGAGCAGGTCGACCTCACCTACGACTACGCCTATCTCGGCGCCGGGTCGAAGACCCTGGCCAAGCCGCCGAAGTCGGCGATGGACTTCCTGACCAAGGCCGAACGTCCGGCGATCATCGTCGGCGCGGGCGCCCTGCGCGGCGAGACCGGCCCGGCGGCCCTGAACGCCATCGGCGCCCTGGCCAAGAAGGTCGGCGTGATCACGGAGGGCTGGAACGGCTTCAACGTGCTGCACAGCGCCGCCGCGCGCGTGGGCGGCCTGGACATGGGCTTCGTGCCGGGCGAGGGCGGTCTCGCCGTCGCCGACATGCTGAAGCCGGGCGCGCTGGACGTGCTGTTCCTGCTGGGCGCCGACGAGGTGGACTCGACCGGATCGGACGCCTTCCGCGTCTATCTGGGCAGCCACGGCGACCGGGGCGCGCACGGCGCCGACGTCATCCTGCCGGGCGCAGCCTACACCGAGAAGTCGGGCCTGTACGTCAACACCGAGGGCCGGGTGCAGATGGCCGAGCGGGTCGTCTTCCCCAAGGGCGAGGCCAAGGAGGACTGGGCCATCGTTCGCGCCCTGTCCGGTTATGCCGGCCAGACGCTGCCCTACGACACGCTGGAGCAGGTGCGCGACAGGCTGATGGCGGATCATCCGACCTTCGGCCGCATCGACTATCTGGCCGCGCCGCAAGCGTTCGATCCGTCCAAGCTGGGCGCCAAGGGCGACCTGGGCGACGTCGCCTACGCCTCGGTCGTGGCCAATCCCTATCTTTCCAACCCGATCGCGCGCGCCAGCGCGACCATGGCCGAACTGTCCGCCCAGCGGACCCAGCCGGTCGTGATGGCGGCGGAGTAACTCATGGACCCCGTTTCCTTCTGGAGCACCCCGGTCGGCTGGACGCTGATCACCGTCGGCCAGATCCTGCTGATCACCGTCGGCGTGCTGATCGCCGTCGCCTTCCTGCTGCTGGCCGACCGCAAGGTCTGGGCGGGCGTGCAGATGCGCAAGGGACCGAATGTCGTCGGCCCCTTCGGCCTGCTGCAGTCCTTCGCCGACATGATCAAGTTCGTGCTGAAGGAGGTCGTCATCCCGGCCGGCGCGGACAAGGCGGTGTTCATCATCGCCCCGATCATCACCGTCATCCTGGCCTTCATGGCCTGGGCCGTGATCCCCTTCGCCCCCGGCTGGGTGGTGTCGGACCTGAATGTCGGGATCCTGTACATCTTCGCGGTGTCGTCGCTGGGCGTGTACGGCATCATCATGGGCGGCTGGGCCTCGAACTCGAAATACCCGTTCCTGGGTTCGCTGCGTTCGGCGGCGCAGATGGTGTCCTATGAGGTCTCGCTGGGCCTGATCATCATCAATGTGATCCTGCTGGCGGGCAGCATGAACCTGTCGGCCATCGTCGACAGCCAGAAGGGCATGTTCTGGAACTGGTACGGCTTCGGCGGCGGGGCGGACACCTGGCCGCTGATCGTGATCCTGTTCCCGATGTCGATCATCTTCTTCATCTCGGCCCTGGCCGAGACCAACCGCCCGCCGTTCGACCTGCCCGAGGCTGAGTCCGAATTGGTGGCCGGTTACCAGGTCGAATACAGCTCGACGCCGTACCTGCTGTTCATGATGGGCGAGTACGTCAACATCGTCTTCATGTCGGCGATGATCAGCCTGCTGTTCTTCGGCGGCTGGAATCCAGGCGTGCCCCAGGCGTGGATGGACGGACTGCCGGCGTGGATCGCCTATGCGATCTATCTGCTGACCTTCATGGCCAAGACGGTCTTCTGGTTCGTCATGATCTCGATGGTGAAGGCCTTCGTGCCCCGCTATCGCTACGACCAGCTGATGCGGCTGGGCTGGAAGATCTTCCTGCCGACCTCGATCGTGGCCGTCGTGATCGTGTCGGCCTGGCGCGTGTTCGTGGTGGGGGGCTGACGATCATGCTTCCCGCTTTCGCCGCCGCCGCTCCCAAGGATAACGCCTGATGTTCACCCGGATCGTCCAAGCCACCAAGGGCGCGATGATGCTGGACGTCATCGGCGCCATCGGCCTGTCGCTGAAGTACATGGCGCGCCCCAAGGCGACCGTGAACTATCCGTTCGAGCGCAATCCGCAGTCGCCGCGCTTCCGCGGCGAGCACGCCCTGCGCCGCTATCCGAACGGCGAGGAGCGCTGCATCGCCTGCAAGCTGTGCGAGGCCATCTGCCCGGCCCAAGCCATCACCATCGAGGCCGAGCCGCGCGCCGACGGCAGCCGCCGCACGACGCGTTACGACATCGACATGGTCAAATGCATCTACTGCGGCCTGTGCCAGGAGGCCTGCCCGGTGGACGCCATCGTGGAAGGCCCGAACTCGGAGTTCGCGGTCGAGACGCGCGAGGAGCTGCTGTACGACAAGGAGCGGCTGCTCTCGAACGGCGACCGCTGGGAACGGGTCATCGCCAAGAATCTGGAACTCGACGCGCCTTACCGCTAAGGCGCACACGCTTGAACGGGTCGGCGATTCCGTAGGGGATCGCGGCCAAGACGAAAGGGGCTTCGTCCCGACATGCTGCAAGGCATAGCCTTCTATCTGCTGGCGGCGACCGCCGTGGTCTCGGGCCTTCTGGTCGTGACCGCGCGCAATCCCGTGCACAGCGTGCTGTGGCTGATCCTGGCCTTCTTCTCATCGGCCGGGCTGTTCGTGCTGTTGGGCGCGGAGTTCCTGGCGATGCTGCTCGTCGTGGTCTACGTCGGCGCCGTCGCGGTGCTGTTCCTGTTCGTCGTGATGATGCTGGATGTCGACTTCATCAAGCTGCGCGAGGGTTACGCGCGCTACCTGCCGCTGGCGGCCATCGTCGCCGGCGTGCTGCTGGCCGAGATGATCATGGTGTCCATCGCCGTGGTCCAGGGTGGCGCGGCGGCGGGTCTTGAGGCGCCCGGCGTTCCCGGTCCCGACGTGACCAATGTCGAGGCCATCGGGCGAGTGCTCTACACGGACTACATCTACTTCTTCCAGGCGGCAGGGATCGTGCTGCTGATCGCCATGATCGGGGCCATCACCCTGACCCTGCGCCACAAGCCGAATATCCGCCGCCAGAACCCGGGCGACCAGGTGAACCGCGACCGCAGGAAGTCGGTCGAGGTCAAGCCGGCCGCGACGGGGCAGGGCGTCAGCGCCGAGGAGCTTCTCTGATGGTCATCGGATTGACCCACTATCTGACGGTCGCCGCGATCCTGTTCACCATCGGCGTGTTCGGCATCTTCGTGAACCGCAAGAACGTCATCATCATCCTGATGTCGATCGAGCTGATCCTGCTGGCGGTGAACATCAACTTCGTCGCCTTCTCGACCTACCTGAACGAGGTGTCGGGGCAGATCATGGCCATGTTCGTCCTGACCGTCGCTGCGGCCGAGGCCGCCGTCGGCCTGGCGATCCTGGTCACCTTCTTCCGCAACCGCGGCGACATCGCGGTGGATGACGCATCGGTCATGAAGGGGTGAGCATGAGCCAGTGTCATTCCTTTCCGCTCATCCCCGCGAAAGCGGGGACCCAGTTCTTTCACGAGGACTCGGTGAGCGGGATTTGTTTCAATAACTCGCCGGTCAGTCCGGCGCGCCCAAAGCGCTGGGTCCCCGCTTTCGCGGGGATGAGCGGACTTGAAGTGAAGGGCTGATCCGATCGTGAGCCTTCAAACCCTCGTCATCCTGGGCGTCTTCGCCCCGCTGCTGGGCGCCGCCATCGCCGGCTTCTTCGGCCGCCGGATCGGCAACGTCCCGTCGCAGGCCGTCACGACCGGCCTGCTGTTCTTCTCGTGCGCGGTCGCCTGGACGGTGTTCGGCCAGTGGACGTGGGGCCATCTGGAGCCCTTCACCCTGCGCCTGGCGCCGTTCATCAATGTGGGCGACTTCCAGTCGGCCTGGTCGATCCGCATCGACGCCCTGTCGGCGACCATGCTGATCGTGGTCACCAGCGTGTCGTCGCTGGTGCACCTGTATTCCTGGGGCTACATGGCCGAGGACGACTCCAAGCCGCGCTTCTTCGCCTATCTGAGCCTGTTCACCTTCATGATGCTGGCGCTGGTGACGGCCGCCGACTTCATGCAGATCTTCTTCGGCTGGGAAGGCGTGGGTCTGGCGTCCTATCTGCTGATCGGCTTCTGGTACAAGAAGCCCACGGCCAGCGCCGCCGCCATCAAGGCCTTCGTCGTCAACCGCGTCGGCGACTTCGGCTTCGTCCTGGGGATCATGACGATCTTCTGGATGTACGGCACCATCGAGTTCGCCGAACTGTTCCCGATGATCGGCGAGCGCGCCGGCACGACGTGGGAATTCCTGGGCGTCCAGTGGTCGGCGCTCGACCTGGCGGGCTTCCTGCTGTTCATCGGCGCCATGGGCAAGTCGGCGCAGTTCTTCCTGCACACCTGGCTGCCCGACGCGATGGAGGGCCCGACCCCGGTGTCGGCCCTGATCCACGCCGCCACCATGGTGACGGCCGGCGTCTATATGGTCTGCCTGCTTTCGCCCATCTACGAGCACGCGCCGGGCGCCGCCCAGATCATCGCCATCATCGGTGCGATCACGGCCCTGTTCGCCGCCACGGTCGGCCTGACCCAGAACGACATCAAGCGGGTCATCGCCTATTCGACCTGTTCGCAGCTGGGCTACATGTTCTTCGCGGCGGGCGTCGGCGCCTATCAGGCCGCCATGTTCCACCTGTTCACGCACGCCTTCTTCAAGGCCCTGCTGTTCCTGGGCGCTGGTTCGGTGATCCACGGCATGCACCACGAGCAGGACATGCGGAAGATGGGCGGCCTGTGGAAGCTGCTGCCGATCAC
The DNA here is from genome assembly GCA_023390245.1 of Pseudomonadota bacterium. Classification (GTDB taxonomy): domain Bacteria; phylum Pseudomonadota; class Alphaproteobacteria; order Caulobacterales; family Caulobacteraceae; genus Brevundimonas. The sequence goes on along the minus strand of JAEWDF010000052.1, from coordinate 54,103 downwards.
CTATGCGGTGATGACCATCGGCACCATCGCTATCACGGGCCTGGGCATCCCCGGCGTCGGCGGCTTCGCGGGCTTCTACTCCAAGGACTCGATCATCGAGAGCGCCTACGCCTCGGCGGCCTCGGGCCACAGCGCGGTCGGCCTGTTCGCCTTCTTCGTCGGCATCTTCGCCGCCGGCCTGACGGCCTACTATTCCTGGCGTCTGGTGTTCATGACCTTCCACAACAAGCCGGTGTGGAAGGAAGAGGGCGACGCCCACCACGCGGACGACCACGCCTCGCACGCCCAGCTGGAGACCCACTCCGAGCCCATCGCCGACGATCACGCGCACGACGATCACGGCCACCATGGCCCGCTGCATCCGCACGAGAGCCCGTGGGTGATGCTGGTTCCGCTGATCCTGCTGTCGGTGGGCGCCGTCGCGGCGGGCTTCGCCTTCGCGCCGCACTTCATCGGCCACCATGAGGGCGAGTTCTGGCGCGGCGCCATCTTCACCGGCGAACACAACCACGTCCTGCACGAGAGCCACGAGGTCCCGACCTGGGTGAAGTGGTCGCCGCTGGTCCTGACGCTGATCGGCACGGCCTTCGCCTACTGGATCTACGTCGCCCGCGAAGGCATGGGCCGGCGCATGGCCGAGCGTGGCGGGTTCCTGTACAACTTCCTGTATAACAAGTGGTATTTCGACGAGTTGTACGACTTCGTCTTCGTGCGCGGCTTCCGCGCCGTCGGGAACGTCTTCTGGAAGGTGGGGGACGTCCGCATCATCGACGGGCTGGGGCCGAACGGCGCCGCCTGGGCGTCGCTCAAATCCGCGGCCCGACTGGCCAAGATCCAGTCCGGCTATGTCTATCACTATGCCTTCGTGATGCTGCTCGGGGTGGCCGGCCTGCTCACCTTTGCCATCCTCGCGTGGGGAGCCTGATCCCGTGCCCTACATCCTGAGCCTCGTCACCTTCCTGCCGCTGGTCGGCGCCCTGGCGATCTTCATCGCCAGGCTGGCCTCCAGGACGCAGGACGCCGCGGCGCCGGCCGCGCGCTGGATCGCCCTGGTCACGACCCTGGCGGTGCTGGCCGTCTCGGTCGCGCTGGTCGCCGGCTTCGATCCGTCGAACGTCAGCTATCAGTTCGTGGAGTTCGCGCCCTGGTTCGCCGGCGCCAGCTACCACCTGGGCGTCGACGGCGTGTCGATCCTGTTCGTGCTGCTGACCGCCTTCCTGATGCCGATCTGCATCGTGGCCAGCTGGAAGTCGGTCCAGACGCGCGTCGTCGAATACATGATCGCTTTCCTGGTGCTGGAGACGCTGGTCATCGGCGTGTTCACGGCGCTGGACCTGTTCCTGTTCTACATCTTCTTCGAGGGCACCCTGGTGCCGATGTTCCTGATCATCGGCATCTGGGGCGGTCAGAACCGGATCTACGCGGCCTACAAGTTCTTCCTCTACACCCTGCTGGGGTCGGTGCTGATGCTGCTGGCCATGCTGTGGATGGCGCACACCGCCGGCACCACCAGCATCCCGGAACTGAAGCGGTTCGCGTTCAGCCCCGCCGTGCAGCCCATCCTGTGGCTGGCCTTCTTCGCCTCATTTGCGGTGAAGATGCCGATGTGGCCGGTCCACACCTGGCTGCCCGACGCCCACGTTCAGGCGCCGACGGCCGGGTCGGTCATCCTGGCCGGCATCCTGCTGAAGCTGGGCGGGTACGGCTTCATCCTGTTCAACGTGCCGATGTTCCCGATGGCGTCGGAGATGTTCCGGCCGCTGGTCTACACCCTGTCGGTGATCGCAATCGTCTACACCTCGCTGGTCGCCTGGCGGCAGACCGACATGAAGAAGCTGATCGCCTATTCGTCGGTGGCGCACATGGGCTTCGTGACGCTGGGCATCTTCTCGGGGACCGAGGTCGGGATGCAGGGCGCGGTGTTCCAGATGATCAGCCACGGCCTGATCTCGGGCGCGCTGTTCCTGTGCGTCGGCGTCGTCTACGACCGGATGCACACCCGCGAGATCGCGCTGTACGGCGGCCTGACGTCGAGGATGCCGTGGTACGCCGCCATCTTCCTGATGTTCACCATGGCCAATGTCGGCCTGCCGGGCACCTCGGGCTTCATCGGCGAAGTGCTGACGATGACCGGGACCTATCACGCCTCCACCTGGGCGGCGCTGGTTGCGGCCTCGGGCGTCATCTTCTCGGCGGTCTACGCCCTGACGCTGTACCGGGCGATGATGTTCGGCGAAATCACCAATCCGAAGCTGCAGACCATCACCGACATCGACAAGCGCGAACTGCTGCTGTTCGCGCCGCTGATCGTCGGCACCCTGTGGCTGGGCGTCCAGCCGGGCGCCGTCCTCGATTACACCGGGCCCGCCGTCGAGGCCCTGACCAATGCCTATCGCGCGGCGATCGGCGGGTGAGACTGAAGCATGATTGACCTCTCCTCGGCCCTTCATCTCGCCGCCTCGGAGCTGACCCTCGCGGTCGGCGCCCTGGTGCTGCTCATGGTCGGCGCCTTCGCCGGCGAGAAGAGCACGCGGCTTGTCTCCCTCCTGTCGGTGCTGCTGCTGATCGCCGGCGCCGCGATCGCGGTCACCGGCCCGTGGGGCCAGGCGTTCCACGGCGCCTATGTCGCCGACCCGCTGGCCATCTACGGCAAGAGCGTCATCTACCTGGCCTCGGCCGCCGCCATCGTGCTGGGCGACGGCTGGATGCGCCGCACGCGTATCGCCAAGTTTGAGTATCCGGTCCTGATCGTGCTGGCCGCCGTGGGCATGGGCATGATGGCGTCCTCGGGCGACCTGATCTCCATGTACGTCGGCATCGAGCTGCATTCGCTGGCGCTCTACGTCCTGGCCGCCTTCCACCGCGACGACGCCAAGGCCTCGGAAGCGGGGCTGAAGTATTTCGTCCTGGGCGCCCTGTCGTCGGGCCTGCTGCTTTACGGCGCCAGCCTGATCTACGGCTTCGCCGGCTCGATGCGCTACGAGGACATCGCCGCCTTCGCCGTGGATCACCCGTCCACCGGCCTGCTGTTCGGCCTGGTGTTCCTGATCTGTGGCCTGGCGTTCAAGGTTTCCGCGGCGCCGTTCCACATGTGGACGCCCGACGTTTACGAAGGCGCGCCGACCCCGGTCGTGGCGCTGTTCGCCACGGCGCCGAAGATGGCGGCCATGGTGCTGATCGCCCGGGCGCTGGAAAGCGGCTTTGGCGAAGCGCATGGCCAATGGGCCCAGGTGCTGGTGGCGATCTCGCTGATCTCCTTCGCCGTGGGCGCATTCGGCGGTCTGGCGCAGAAAGATATCCAGCGCCTGCTGGCCTATTCGTCGATCGCCAACATCGGCTACGCCTTGCTCGGGATCGCGGCGGGCACGTCGGCGGGTCTGCAGGCCATGCTGATGTTCATGACGCTGTATGTCGTCGATCAGATCGGCTTCTTCGCCATCCTGCTGTCGCTGTCCAAGTCGGGCCGGCCGATCCGCCGCATCCAGGACCTGGCGGGCCTGAAGAAGGATCGGCCGCTGACCGCCGTGGCCCTGACCATCCTGTCGCTGTCGGTTCTCGGCATGCCGCCGATGTCAGGCTTCTGGGCCAAGTACTATGTGTTCGGGGCTGCGGCGAACGCGGGCCTGTGGATCGTGGCCGCCATCGGTCTGGTCGCCTCGGTCGTCGCCGCCTTCTACTATCTGCGCATCATCAAGCTGATGTGGTTCGACGCCCCGGCCGACGACGTTGCGACCGACAAGGCGCCGGTGGAAGCAAAGTGGATCGGCTGGGCTGCGGCCGCCTTCTCCTTTCCGCTGGTGCTGGTCGCGCTGGCGTGGCTGGAGCCGGTGACGCGCGCGGCGGCCGCCGGCTTCGGGAACGGGTAGGGCGGTGAATCCCGCCCCCCTCGTCATTCTGGACGAGATCGACTCGACCAACGCCGAGGCGCGTCGGCTGGCCGAGGCCGGCGAGACGGGGCCGCGCTGGATCGTGGCCCGCCGGCAGACCGCCGGGCGCGGCCGGCGCGGGCGCCACTGGAGCAGCGAACCGGGCAATCTGGCCGCGACCCTGTTGATCACGACGTCGCAATCCGCGTCTGAAGCGGCCCAGGCCACCTTCGTCGCGGCCCTGGCCGTCGCCGACCTGCTGGACGTGTTCGTGTCGCCGGCGCTGGTGGCGATCAAATGGCCCAACGACGTGCTGCTGGATGGAACCAAGGTGTCCGGCATCCTGATCGAGAGCGGCCCGCATCCGGACGGCGGGCTGTGGCTGGCCGTCGGCATCGGCGTCAACCTGGCCCATGCGCCGACCGACACCGAGCGCGGCGCGGCGGCCCTGGCCGACCGGCTGAGAGCGGACATGAGCTTTGCGCCGCCGGTCGAGGCGGCGGCGGAGATTCTGGCCGAGACCTTCGCCGTATGGTGGGGGCGCTGGCGGACGCTGGGTTTCGAGCCCATCCTCGAGGCGTGGACGAGCCGGCTGACCGGCCTGAACGGCCCCTGCACCGCACGTCTGGAGCATGAGACGCTGGAAGGCGTCGCCGAGGGGGTCGAGGCCGACGGCGCCCTGCGCCTGCGGCTGGCCGACGGTTCGCGGCGGGCGATCTCGGCCGGGGACGTGTTCTTCGGCCCAGTGTCCAAGATCGCGGCCGTCTGATGCTGCTGGCGATCGAACAGGGCAACACCAACACCCTTTTCGCGGTGCACGACGGCGAGCGCTGGACCGCCCAGTGGCGCACCGCGACCGAGGCCAGCCGCACCGCCGACGAATACGCCGTCTGGCTGCACCAATTGCTGACGATGAAGGGGCTGGCGTTCGACGCCCTGACCGGCTGCATCATATCCAGCGTGGTGCCGCAGTCGATCTTCAACCTGAGGAACCTGGCGCGGCGCTACCTGGCCATCGAGCCGCTGGTGATCGGCGAGAACGTCGACCTGGGCATCGAGGTCCGCATCGCCAAGCCCAGCGAGGCCGGGTCCGACCGCCTGGTCAACGCCATCGGGGCGCACCTGGCCTATCCCGGCGACCTGATCGTGATCGACAGCGGCACGGCGACCACCTTCGACATCGTCGCCGCCGACGGCGCCTTCGAGGGCGGTCTGATCGCGCCGGGGATCAACCTGTCGCTCCAGGCCCTGCACGAGGCGGCCGCCAAGCTGCCGCGCATCGCCATCCAGAAGCCCGACCGGGTGATCGGCAAGGGGACGGTCGAGGCCATGCAGTCCGGCGTCTTCTGGGGCTACGTCTCCCTGATCGAGGGTCTGGTCGCGCGCATCAAGGGCGAGTGGGGCCGGCCCATGACCGTCATCGGCACGGGCGGCGTGGCCAGCCTGTTCGAGGGCGCGACCGACAGCATCGACCGGTTCGATCCGGACCTCACCATCCGCGGCCTACTCGAAATCTGGCGCCGCAACACCCATCTGAACGGCTGAATGAAAAAGCAATCGAACGACGAACTCGTCTTCCTGCCGCTGGGCGGCTCGGACGAGGTCGGAATGAACCTGAACGCCTACGGCTACGGTCCTGAGGCGAACCGCCAGTGGCTGGTGGTCGACGTCGGCGTGACCTTCGGCGACCTGTCGACGCCCGGCGTGGACGTGATCGTGCCCGATCCCACCTTCCTGGAAGGCGAGGACATCCGCGGCATCGTCCTGACCCACGCGCACGAGGACCACATCGGCGCCCTGGGTTGGCTGTGGCCGCGCCTGAAGGCGCCGGTCTATGCGACGCCCTTCACCGCCTATCTGATCCGCGACAAGCTGCGCGAGCGCAACCTGATCGACGAGGTCGAGATCATCGAGGTTCCGTTGGGCGGCTCGGTGCAACTGGGCCCGTTCGGCGTGACCTTCGTCACCATGACCCATTCGATCGCCGAGCCGAACGGCCTGGCCATCGAGACGCCGCTGGGCCTGGTGTTCCACACCGGCGACTGGAAGATCGACGAGGAGCCGGTGATCGGCTCCCGGACCGACGCGCCCGCCATCACCGCCCTGGGCGACCGGGGCGTTCTGGCCATGGTGTGCGATTCCACCAACGTCTTCGTCGAAGGCTCGGCGGGGTCGGAAGGCAAGGTGCGCGAGGCGCTGGCCGAACTGATCGGCGGGCTGAAGGGGCGCGTGGCCGTGGGTTGCTTCGCCTCCAACGTGGCGCGCATGGACAGCGTGATCCGCGCCGCCGAGGCCGCCGGCCGCCGCGTCGCCCTGGCCGGACGCTCGATGCACCGCATCACGGCGGCGGCCAAGCACGTCGGCATGTTGCAGGACGTCAAGCCCTTCCTGTCGGACGAGGAGGCCCGCGTCTGGCCGGCCGACGAGATCCTGTACCTGTGCACCGGCAGCCAGGGCGAGCCGCGCGCGGCTTTGTCGCGCGTGGCGGACGGAACCCATCCGACGGTCAAGCTGGGCCTGGGCGACCACTGCATCTTCTCGTCGCGCGTCATTCCCGGCAACGAGCTCCAGATCGGCGCCCTGCAGGACAGGCTGGCCGACCGGGGCGTGCGGCTCTACACCGAGAAGGATCACCCCGGCATCCACGTCTCGGGCCATCCGTGCCGCGAGGAGCTGCGCCAGATGTACGCCTGGGCGCGGCCCCGGATCGCGGTGCCGACCCACGGCGTGCGGCGCTTCCTGCTCGAGCACGCCAACCTGGCCAAGGACATCGGGATTTCCGAGACGGTCACGCCCCGCAACGGCGACATGGTCCGCCTGGCCCCCGGCCCGGCCGCCATCATCGACGAGGTCCCGAACGGCCGCCTCTACGTCGACGGCGGCATGCTGGTGACCGAACAGGGGGAGGCGCTGAAGGAGCGCCGCCACGCCTCGACCAACGGCGTCCTGATCGTCGCCTTCTGCCTGGACAAGCGCGGCCGGATCGTCAGCGACATCGACATCCGCAGCGTCGGCCTGCCGGGCGACATCGACACGCCGCTGGGCGACGCGCTGGACGACCTGGCGGAACGGGTCGAGAACGTCGTCTCCAGCCTGAAGGGAGAGGCGCTGGAGGACGAACTGGTCATCGAACAGGCCGTCGCCCGCACGCTGAAGAAGGCCAGCCAGCAGATCTGGGACCGGCGTCCGATCGTCGAGACCGTCGTCCTGCGCCTGTGATCAGCGGCCTGTGATCAGCGGGACGCAGTCGCGCTCCGCAGCATCAGGCCCAACACCAGGGCCAGGGCCGAGGCGATCAGCAGCGCGACCGCCCCGATCGCCCTGTAGGCCAGGGCGCCGATCACCGCTCCGCCGGCCAGGCCCGTCCATAGCAGGAGATAAGGCAGCCACGCCCAGCGCGGCCCGCCGAACAGGGCGCCGGCCAGGCGCTGGCCGATCTTGACCAGCGCCCCGGTCATGTAGGTCAGGGCCACGCGGGTCTCTCCGTCCTCGTCCAGAACCATGTTCAGCGCGCCCATCGACAGGGCCGACAGCAGGGCGGCGGGGAAGGGCAGGCCGGCCCCGCTGGCGCAGGCGGCGGCGAACAGCAGGACGCTGACCAGGACGATCACCGCCAGCCGGCCGCGACGGGGCCAGCGCGCCAGCGCCGAGCCGCCGATCACCCCGGACAGGAAGGCGCCGATCAGCGCCATGGCCGTCCAGGCCGCCTGCAGGTTCTGGGCGAATCCCACCGCCATGCGCGTGGAATTGCCGCTCATGAAGGAGACGAAGAAGCCGCCCGTCTGGATGAAGGCGACCGCGTCCACGAACCCCGCCAGGGCGGCGGCGGCCACGGCGAAAGCCTGGATTCGCTTGGGATAGCTCAGCACGTTTCGATGCTAGGGCGCCGACCTGCCCCGCGCCAAGCCGGTTCGGGTTGGAAACGGCCGCGCGGCCGGAGTAGAGCAGGGCATGGCCGAACGACTCTTCCTGCTGAACCCCGACTGGCATGACGACCAGGGCGGCCCCTGGTTCTGCCCGGCCGGCGCCTATGTCGAGGGCGTCCTGGCCTTCTATCCACGCCTGCGCGAGCGGCTGGAAGTGGTCTATCTGGACCATCCGCGCCCGCGCCCGCCGGTGATCGAACAGGTGGGCGAGGCGCACCAGGGTTGCCCGATCCTGGTCCTGGACGGCGAACTGGACTGGCCCGAGGCTCAGGTCAGCGAGACGACCGGCCGCCGCTTCCTGCAGGATCACGCCATCGCTCCCTATCTGGCGGCCCGCTACGGCGTCGGCCGGCCGCATCCCTAGAGGTTCCCATGCCCATCGGCCCCATGACCGCCTTCGCCATCTATCTGGTCTGCTGGTGGACCGTGCTGTTCGCCGTCCTTCCGCTGGGCACGTCGCGGGAGCGGCACGAGCCGCCTGCCGACGGGGCCCAATGGGGCGCGCCGGCCGAACCCCGGCTGAAGCGCAAATTCATCACCACCACCTGGGTCAGCGCCCTGGTCTGGGGCGTGGTCATGGTGCTGATCTTCACCGGCTGGGTTCCGCTGCCGGATTTCTCGCGCGGCCCGGCGATCTAGCCGTCACGGCCGGCTGGACGGAACGGACCGCGACGCTCGCCGGTTTCCCCTGCATCAGCAAGGAGAACCGACATGACCGATCCGATCCGCACGCCCGGCGAACGCGACGAGGACAAGGCCGACATCGAACGCCCCCGCCCCGTCGAGAGCAACGACGCCGGCAAGACGCCGGAAGGCCCGGCCTCGGGCGGCGAGGGCGCCGCGGGCGCCGGCGGATCCGACGGCTTCGGCACGGGACGCTGATGGTGACGCCGGCGCCTGTTCGGTTGGGCGTCGGGCGCGGCGGCGTACGCCCTTCATGTTTCCTCACAGCCATGCGTTCCGGCGAGGCCGCGTCACGGTGGACGACGATCGGAACGCGGGGCCGGGATGCCTGTCGCGAAGGGCAAGGACGACGCCTGGCGATCCGTCCTCCTGTCGCGAACCTTTGCGGGAAATAGTTGTTAGGAACGCAACCACAGGATGGGTTTATGTGAAAGAGAAACTGATCTCCATCGCCATGCTGCCGTTCGCCGGCTTGATCGTCGCGGCCTGCCAGACCGATGCGGACCGGGGCGGGAACAGCGACGCTCCGGGCGTGTGCCGGCGCGATGCGGCCGAGGCGTTGACGGGCATGGACCGCCTCACCGACGACAGGGCCATGCAGATGACGGGCGCCACAATCGTGCGCCAGATCGCGCCCGGCCAGCCTGTGACCCTGGACTATCGCCAGGAGCGGGTGACCATCGAAACGGACCCGGGAACCGGCAAGATCATCCGCGCCGCCTGCGGCTAGACGGTGCTGGATCATCACGCCGGGCTGACCGCTCGGTCTTCAGGGACAGGGGTAATCGTCGGAGTCCGACCAAACAGTCACCGAACCCCAACTTTTCGAATGGCCGTCACAGTAGATGGTGTAGACGCCAACGACGTCGGCCTTCGAGGCGTTAGCGTAATAGGTCGTGACATTATGGATCAGGCCATGAGCCTGCACGGACGATGCGCCTGCGGCGGCGACTGAGAAAGCCAGAACGGCGGCGGGAAGAAATTTACGCATAGCATCTCCTCCGAGAGTTCATCTCCCAGGAGTATCCCGCCATAACAGGTTCCGTAATGCAACCCAAAATGGCGCAAAACTCGCGCGAGGTTGGACCCACGGAAGAAAAACGCTCATCGTCCCTTTAGACATTCCCCCCCCCGTAAGACATTGAACTAAAACGCTGAAAAAACGGGATGGCGGAAGCGGTGGGATTCGAACCCACGGACGGCTTGCACCGTCGCTGGTTTTCAAGACCAGTGCCTTAAACCGCTCGGCCACGCTTCCATTTTCGGGCGACGCATCGTCGGTCCGGCGCCCGGGCGGCCGTCCTAGCAGGGAAGGGCGGCGTTAACCAAAGGCCAAATCTCGTTCGTCATGGTGAATCCATGACGCGCGCCGCCATGAGATCGCCGATCGCCGCCGGACGGGCGCTTCGGGGCCTGCTGGTCCTGGGGCTGTTCTCCCTGCTGGCGGCCTGCGCCAGCATCGGCGGGGGAGGGGCGGCCCCGACGCGGGCGCCCGTGGTCAAGGATCCGGCGCCGATCGTCTCGGGTACGATGCGGCCCTATCAGGTGCGCGGGCGCTGGTACCGCCCGACCGAGCAGCCGGGCTATGACGAGGTGGGCCTGGCGTCCTGGTACGGCGACGCCTTCAACGGCCGGCCGACGTCGACCGGAGAGCGATTCGACATGCGGGCGCTGACGGCGGCGCACAAGACGTTGCCGCTGCCCGGCCTGGCCGAGGTCACCAATCTGGAGAACGGGCGGCGCGTCGTGGTGCGCATCAACGACCGGGGGCCGTTCGTCGACGACCGCATCATCGACCTGTCGCGCGGCGCGGCCGACGAACTGGGTCTGGTCTCGCGTGGCGTGGGACGGGTGCGGGTGCGCTATCTCGGGCGCGCGCCGCGCCTGGGCGGCGGCGTGGTGCTCCAGGCCGCCGCGGCCTCGCCGCCGGTTCCGACGACCTTGACGTCGACGCCGCCGCCGATCCGGACGCCAGCGCCGCCCGAGCCGGCGTCCTTCTGGGTGCAGGCGGGAACCTTCGCCGATCGCGAACAGGCGGCGCGGACGGCCAACAGCCTGAGCGGCTGGGTGCGCGCAGGCGGCGGAGAGACGCGCTACCGCGTCGTGGTCGGGCCGTGGGAGGACGCCAACGCCGCCGAGCGGGCGCGCCAGGCCCTGGCGGCGCGGGGCTATGCGGACGCCCTGTTGATATCGGGAAGCTGAACGCCGCGCGGGCTTGCGCCCGACGGCGCCGGGGCGCCATGAAGCCCTGTGACCCGTGGAAAGTTCATCACCTTCGAGGGCGGCGAGGGCGCCGGCAAGTCGACCCAGGTCGGGCGGCTGGTCGCGCGCCTACAGCCCCGGCTGGGCGACCGGACCGTGGTGCGCACCCGCGAGCCCGGCGGTTCCCGGGGCGCGGAGGTCATCCGCAACCTGGTCGTGGCGACCGAGGCCGAGCCCTGGTCGGCGATGACCGAGACCCTGCTGATGTACGCCGCGCGGTCGGACCACCTGGAGAACACCATCCGCCCGGCGCTGGCCGCCGGCGACTGGGTGGTGTGCGACCGCTTCGCCGATTCCAGCCGGGCCTACCAGGGCGCGGGCGGCGGCGTGCGCCCGGACTTCATCGAACAGGTGGACGCGGGCGTGGTCGGCGCCGACCAGCCGGACCTGACCCTGGTGTTCGACCTGCCGGTCGAACTGGGGCTGGAGCGCGCCTTCGGCCGGGGCCTGTTCGAGACGCGTTTCGAGTCCAAGGGGCTGGCGTTCCACCGCCGCCTGCGCGACGGCTTCCGACGGGTCGTCCAGGACCATCCCGAGCGGTGCGTCCTGATCGACGCCTCGGGATCGCCCGACGAGGTGGAGGCCCGCGTGTGGGACGCGGTGGAGGCGCGGCTGCTGTGAGCGACGACCATCCGCGCGATCGCTTCGACCTGGTTCCGGACATCGCCGCCGAGACCGCCTTCCTGGACGCCTGGTCGCGCGGCCGGCTGCATCACGCCTGGCTGCTGTGCGGGGTCGAGGGAACGGGCAAGGCCAGCTTCGCCTATCGCGCCGCGCGCCGCCTGCTGGGGGCGGAGCCCGACGCGGCGCGAGGGCCGCTGGGGGCGGCGCGCGAGGACCCCGTCAGCCGCCTAGTCTCGGCCCAGGCCCACCCGGACCTGCTGGTGCTGGAGCGGACCGTGGAGGGCGGCAAGATCAAGAAGTCCATCTCGGTCGACCAGGCGCGCGACCTGCCGGAATTCTTCGCCAAGCGCCCGTCCCAGGCGCGTCACCGGGTGGCGATCATCGACGCGGCGGACGACCTGAACATCAACGCCGCCAACGCCTTGCTGAAGATTCTTGAGGAGCCGCCGGAGCAGGGGGTGCTGTTCCTGGTGACCCATGCGCCGGGCCGCCTGCTGGCGACGATCCGGTCGCGCTGTCGCCGGCTGAGCTTTCCGGTCTGGCCGCAGGCGCGGCTGGAAGACCTGGTCCGGGACCACACGGGCGCCGATCCGGACGCCTGCGAACAGGCGGCCGCCATGGCGGGGGGATCGCCGGGCCAGGCCCTGGCCCTGGCGTCGGGCGCGACCTTCGAAATGGACCAGCTGGCCCGCCGCTGGGTCGAGGGCGACATCGACCGCGCCGAGGTCCTGGCGACCGCCGACCGCTTCCGCGGCGCGGAGGGGCAGGAGCGGTTCGACATCCTGATGGACCGGTTGGTCGCGGCGGTGCGCCGCCGGGCGCTCGAATCCCCGAGCCGCCCGGCCAATCTCTGGGCCGAGTTGTGGGAGCGGCTGAGCCCGTTGCCGGACCGCGCCGCGGCCATCAACCTCGACCGGGGCGACCTGCTGGCGGCGGCGCTGAACGACATCCGCAAGACCCGCGCCCTGACGGAGACGACCGGCTGATGCTGATCGACAGCCATGTGAACCTGCACGCGCCGCAGTTCGACGGGGACCAGGACGCGGTCATCGCCCGCGCGAGGGCGGCGGGCGTGCGGCTGATGGTCGAGATCTCGGACCGGCTGACGACGTTCGAGGCGACGCACGGCCTGGCCATGGCGCACGACGACATCTTCTGCACCGTGGGCGTGCATCCGCACGAGGCCAGGGACGCCGCCGACCTGACCGCCGAGACCCTGGTCGAGCTGGCGCGCCGGCCCAAGGTGGTCGGGATCGGCGAATGCGGCCTGGACTTCCACTACGACCTGAGCCCGCGCGACATCCAGGCCCAGGTCTTTCGCCAACACGTCGAGGCGGCGCGCCGCACGAACCTTCCGTTGGTCGTCCACACGCGCGAGGCCGACGACGTCATGGCCGCCATCCTTCGGGAAGAACACGCGCGCGGCCCGTTCAAATTCCTGATGCATTGCTACACAAGTGGTCCAGAACTCTCTGAACTTGCGGCGGAACTCGGGGGGTGGTTTTCCGTGTCCGGCATCGCCACCTTCAAGGCGGCCGAAGAGGTGAGGGCGGTCATCCGCGCCATGCCGGCCGACCGAATCATCGTCGAGACGGACTGCCCGTATCTGGCGCCGATCCCGCATCGGGGACGACGCAACGAACCGGCCTATGTCGGCCTGGTGCTAGACAAGCTGGCCGAGATCCGGGGCTGGACGGCGGAGGAGGCGGACCGCCGCACGACCGAGGCCTTCTTCGGCCTGTTCGACCGCGTGCCGAGGCCGTCATGAGCCTGGAGATCGTCATCCTGGGCTGCGGCTCCTCCGGCGGCGTGCCGCGCGGCGACGGCGACTGGGGCGCCTGCGATCCGGGCGAGCCGAGGAACCGGCGCACGCGCTGCTCGATGCTGGCGCGCCGGCGCGGACCCGATGGGACGACGGCGGCGCTGATCGACACCTCGCCGGACCTGCGCGAACAGATGCTGGCCGCCGGCGTCGATCAGATCGATGCGGTGCTCTACACCCATGACCACGCCGACCAGACCCACGGCATCGACGACCTGCGCGCCTTCGCGGCCCGCGCGCGGCGACGCATTCCCGCCTGGATGGACACGGCGACACGGGCGTCGCTGACGCATCGGTTCGACTATATCTTCGCGGAGAAGCTGGGCTATCCGCCGCTGCTGGACGCCCACACGATCCCGCCGCATGGAGCGCCGTGGCAGGTCGACGGGGCGGGCGGGCCGATCCCGATCGTCACCTTCGACCAGGCGCACGGGCCGATCCGCTCCGTCGGTTACCGCATCGGGGACGTGGCCTATTCCAGCGATGTCTCCGACCTGGACGATGCGGCGCTGGAGGCGGTGCGCGGCTGCCGGCTCTGGATCGTCGACGCGCTGCGTTATACGCCGCATCCGACCCACGCGCACCTGGACCGCGCTCTGGACTGGATCGTGCGCGCCGAGGTCGAGACGGCGGTTCTGACCAATCTCCACATCGACATGGATTACAACGCCTTGTCAAAGAGCGTTCCGGCCAATGTGGAAGTGGCGCATGACGGCTGGAGCCGCATGTTCGACTGAACGGCGAGCCGGTAATGTATATCGCCTAAGATATATTATGCGAAATAATGTTGCTGATACTCAGGTGGTGCGGCGTGCGGCCAAATGGTCCGTTTCGCTTCGTGACACATCGACGCTCCTCTGAGGATCGGTTCAACATTCCCTTCCAAGCGTTTGGCGAAATTCGTGTTGATCGACGACTCCGGCGCTTGGCCCTAGCTTTTCGTGGAGAACTGCCTCTACAGTTTGGATGTCCACCGGTGTCATGCCGGAAGCGCCGTTAGAGCGCGGACGTGGGAGCCAAAAGGCCAGCGATGTGATCCTGCGCCGACGACCAGGAGAAACGCCCGATGAAGCTCGACCGTCGCACCGCCATGGCGGGCCTGCTGGGAGGCGTCGCCTATGCCGCCCTGCCCGTTCGCGCCGCCCTGGCGCAGAGCAATGAGGAGGCAGCGCCGCTGGGGCGTGAATGGGCGCATCTGAAGTGGCGGCGCGGGATCGAGAACCAGCGCATTCCGGATCTGGGCGACGGAACCTTCCTGAACCCGATCATGCCGGGCGACCACCCGGACCCGTCGATCCTGAAGGACGGCGCCGACTACTACATGACCTTCTCGTCGTTCGAATCGGTGCCGGGCATCCACATCTGGCATTCGCGCGACCTGGTGAACTGGCGGCCGGTCACGGCGGCGCTGACGACCAACATCGGATCGGTCTGGGCGCCGGAACTGTGCAAGCACGACGGGCGCTATTACGTCTATATCCCCGCGCGCTTCCCGGAATACCGCTCCAACTATGTGATCTGGGCCGACCGGATCGAAGGACCGTGGAGTGAGCCGATCGACCTGAAGCTGCCCGACAACATCGATCCGGGCCACATCGTCGGCGAGGACGGCAGGCGCTATCTGTTCCTGAACGGCGGCGACCGGGTGCGCCTGACCGACGACGGGCTGGCGACGGACGGTCCGGTCGACCAGGGAATGTACAGGGCCTGGCGCTATCCCGACGACTGGATCGTGGAAGGCTTCGCCCAGGAAGGGCCGAAGCTGCTGAAGCACGGCGACTATTTCTACATGATCACGGCCATCGGCGGCACGGCGGGGCCGCCGACCGGCCACATGGTGATCGCGGCCCGCTCCCGCTCCATCCACGGTCCGTGGGAGGACTGCCCGCACAATCCGATCGTCCGCACCCGCTCGGCGGCCGAGAAGTGGTGGTCGCGCGGCCATGCGACCCTGGTCGAGGGACCGGCCGGCGACTGGTGGATGGTCTATCACGGCTATGAAAACGCCTATTGGACGCTGGGGCGCCAGACCCTGCTGGACCCGATCGAATGGACCGACGACGGCTGGTTTCGCGCCAAGGGCGGCGACCTGTCCCAGCCGATCCCGATTCCGCGCGGCGGACAGGCGGTGGAGCCGGGCATGGCGCTGTCGGACGACTTCTCGACCGACAAGTTCGGCGTCCAGTGGAGCTTCTACGACCCCCAGCCGAACGAGACGGACCGGTTGCGTCGCGAGAACGGCGTGCTGCACATGCGGGCCAAGGGAACGGCGCCGGTCGACTGCTCTCCCCTCACCTTCGTCCAGGGCGACCAGGCCTATCAGATCGAGTGCGAGATCGAGGTCGACGCCGGGACGACGGCGGGGGTCGTGCTGTTCTACGATCGGGCGCTGTACGCCGGCCTGGGGTTCGACCAAGCGCGGTTCGTCACCCATCAATACGGCATAGAGCGCGGCCGGCCGGCCAATCCGCACGGGCGCAGGATGCATCTGCGCCTGACCAACGCCTACAACGTCGTCTATTTCGACACGAGCGACGACGGCGTGACGTGGAAGCGGTTCGACCGGCAGATGGAGGTGTCGGGCTACAACCACAATGTCCGGGGCGGCTTCATGATGCTGCGGCCGGGGCTCTACGCCGCCGGCGAGGGCGAGGCGCGGTTCCGGAACTTCCGTTTCCGCGCGTTATGACGAAGGCGGCGCGCCGCCTGCGCGCCGTCATCCTTCCTTAAACGGCGCGCGCCAAGATGCGGGCGTGCGACGCCCATCCGTCCAGACACTCGAATCGCCGCCGCTGTGGGAGCAGTGGGCGGCCGGTTTCGTGGTCTTCATGATGACGGGCGCCCTGATCGCGCCGGTGATCGCGCCCGACCAGGGCGAGGCGCCGATCCTGCGGCTAGTGTGGCTGCCGGTCTATGCGATCACGGCGGGGCTGATCCTGTTCCGCTTCGAACGGGTGATCCGCGCGTGGCCGGCATGGCTGATGATGGGCGGGCTGGTCGCGCTGGCCTTCGTGTCCAAATACTGGTCGATCGACGCGGGCGTGACCGAGCGCCGGGTTATCGCCCTGGCCCTCAACAGCGCCTTCGCCGTCTATCTGGGCGCGGCGTTCCGGGGCGCCGCCCTGCCCCGCCTGCTGATGTGGACCTGCCTGATCATGGCCGTCGGCAGCCTGGTCATGGTGTTCGCCGTTCCGCGCATCGGCGTGCACCAGCTGGACAACGCCGGCCTGTGGCGCGGCCTGTGGTACGAGAAGAACCAGATGGGGCTGGTGATGGTGATCGGCGCCGTCGCGGCGTCGGCGACCCTGGCCGCCGACCATCTGGCGGGGAACAGGCGACGACCGTGGATCGGCCTGCTGACCCTGGCGCTGACCACGCTGCTGGTGCTGGCGACCCAGTCGAAGACCTCGCTGCTCTGCTGGATCCTGGGCGTCGGCCTGGTCGCCGGCTGGTGGGTGTTGCGCCAGGGCGGCGCGGCGGTGACGGTGGCGGCGGTGTGGCTGGGCGTCGTGAT
Organism: Pseudomonadota bacterium; assembly: GCA_023390245.1. Lineage (GTDB taxonomy): Bacteria > Pseudomonadota > Alphaproteobacteria > Caulobacterales > Caulobacteraceae > Brevundimonas. The sequence goes on along the minus strand of JAEWDF010000052.1, from coordinate 37,405 downwards.
CAGCGTCGGCGGCGGCTGGCTGTGGACCACCCAGTCGGCCGCGATCCTGGAGGCGCTGGGCAAGGACCCGTCGCTGACCGGTCGGACGCTGATCTGGGAGTCCCTGATGCGCAAGGTCGGGGAGCGGCCCTGGACCGGCTATGGCTTCAGCGCCTTCTGGGGCCCCGATTCCATCCCGGCGCGCGAGGTGCGGCTGGAGACGCAATGGCCGGTGCCGTCAGCGCACAACGGCTGGATCGACCTGCTGGTGCAGCTGGGCTGGCCGGGCGCCATCGCGGTGGGGGCGGTGATGGCGATCGCGGGCGTGATGATCATCGCGCGGCTGAGCGGCCTGGGCGTGCGCGAGGGCTTTTTCAGCATCGGCTATCTGGCGGCGTTCACGGCGCTGAGCCTGTCTGAGAGCGTGCTTCTGACCCACGCCAACCTGCCGTGGGTCCTGGTGTTGGCCATTCTGGCGCGGGCGGTTACGTTCGATCCGCTTCCGGTGCGTGCTCCGCTTGCCCGACAGGCGCGGCGGGCCTACCAGAACCGACCCCGAATCGCCGCAGACTATGTGAATGGCCCAGCCCGCCGACGACCTGTTCGCCTTTGACCCGCAGCCCGAGCCCGCAAAGCCCGCGCCGACCCCTGCCGCCGCGGTGAAGCCCGCGGCCGTCAAGCCGCCCGAAGCGCCGCGCGCTGCGGCCCCTGCGCCGCATCCCGCGCCGACCGCCGGGGCCTCCGAAGCCTATTCCGCCGCCTCGATCGAGGTGCTGGAGGGGCTGGAGCCGGTCCGCAAGCGGCCGGGCATGTATATCGGCGGCACCGACGAGCGGGCGCTGCACCACCTTTTCGCCGAAGTCCTGGACAACGCCATGGACGAGGCGGTGGCCAAGCACGCCAAGCGCATCGAAGTGCAGCTGGACGCCGAGGGCTATCTGTCGGTCTATGACGACGGGCGCGGCATCCCTGTCGATCCGCACCCGCGCCATCCGGGCAAGTCGGCGCTGGAGGTGGTGATGACCGTCCTTCACTCCGGGGGCAAGTTCTCTGGGAAAGCCTATGAAACCTCTGGAGGTTTGCACGGCGTCGGCGTCTCGGTCGTCAACGCCCTGTCGGAGCGGCTGGACGTCACCGTCTGGCGCGACGGTTTCGAGTGGCGCCAGTCGTTCAGCCGGGGCCATGTGCTGGCGCCGATCCAGCAGGTGCAGGCGTCCAGGAAGCGCGGCACCCTGATCCGCTTCAAGCCGGACGACGAGATCTTCGGCGTCGGGGCGGCGTTCAAGCCAGCGCGCCTGTTCCGCATGGCGCGATCAAAGGCCTATCTGTTCCGGGGCGTGGAAATCCGCTGGAAATGCGCGCCCGAGCGCATCACGGACGCCCACACGCCGGCCGAGACGGTCCTGCACTTCCCCGGCGGCCTGGCCGACGCCCTGGCCGAGCGGATCGGCGAGATGGAGACGGTCACGCCGGTCTTCGCCGGCCGCGCCGAGCGCCAGGGCGAGGCGGGCGCCTTCGAATGGGCCGTGACCTGGTCGCCCGCCGGCTTCGGCGAGGCGGACGGCTTCATCCAGTCCTACTGCAACACTGTCTCCACCCCCGACGGCGGCACGCACGAGGCCGGTTTCCGCGCCGCGCTGGTCAAGGGCCTGAAGGCCTATGGCGAGCTGACCAACGAGAAGCGCGCAGGCGTGATCACGGCCGAGGACGTCATCGCCAACGCCGGCGCCCTGATCAGCGTCTTCATCCGCAATCCCGAGTTCCAGGGCCAGACCAAGGACCGCCTGTCGTCGCCCGAGGGCGCGCGGCTCGTCGAGCAGCTGCTGCGCGACCCGCTGGACCACTGGCTGACCGAAAGCCCGAAGCAGGCCAATCAGCTGCTGGGCTTCGTCATCGACCGGGCCGAGGAGCGGCTGCGTCGCCGCAAGGACAAGGAAGTCCAGCGCGCCGCCGCGACCCGCAAGCTGCGCCTGCCCGGCAAGCTGTCCGACTGCTCGCGCCAGGCGGCGGAAGGCACAGAGCTGTTCATCGTCGAAGGCGACTCGGCCGGCGGCTCGGCCAAGCAGGCGCGCGACCGCACCACCCAGGCCATCCTGCCGCTGCGCGGCAAGATCCTGAACGTGGCCTCGGCGACCGCCGACAAGCTGCGGGCCAACGCCGAACTGTCGGACCTGACGCTGGCGCTGGGCGTGCAGCCGGGCGCGCGGTTCAACATCGACGATCTGCGCTACGAGCGGATCGTCATCATGACCGACGCCGACGTCGACGGCGCCCACATCGCCGCCCTGCTGATCACCTTCTTCTATCGGGTGATGCCGGAGACGATCCGCCAGGGCCGGGTCTTCATGGCCATGCCGCCGCTGTATCGCATCTCGGCCGGTCCCTTGAGCGAATACGCCCGCGACGACGCGCACCGCGACGAACTGATGGCCACGGTGTTCAAGGGCAAGAAGACCGAGATCGGCCGGTTCAAAGGCCTGGGCGAGATGATGGCCTCCCAGCTGAAGGAGACCACCATGGATCCGAAGAAGCGCACCCTGGCCAAGATCACCGTGCCGGACGCCGAATCCAGCATCGAGGACCTGGTGGAGCGGCTGATGGGCAAGCGGGCCGAGGCGCGCTTCCAGTTCATCCAAGAGAACGCCCAGTTCGCCAAGGAAGATCTGGACGTCTGAGGCGCGGTCAGGCCTTCCCAGCCACGGCGGCGCCTGACACAAGGGGGCATGAGCACGACCGCCCCCTCCCCCGCCGTTCTCGATGAGCTGAAGGCCGCGCTGGGGCCTGGCGGCTGGACCCAGGACGCCGGCGAAATGGCGCCGTGGCTGACCGAATGGCGCAACCGCTGGACCGGCCATTCGCCCATCCTGCTGACCCCCCGCTCGACCGAGGAGACGGCGCGCGTCGTGGCGATCTGCGCGCGCGAGGGCGTGGCGGTGACGCCCCAGGGCGGCGGCACGGGCCTGGTCGGCGGCCAGGTGCCGTTCGGCGAGGTGCTGCTGTCGACGCGCAAGATGCGGGCCGTGCGCGACGTCACGCCGCTGGACGACGCCATGACGGTCGAGGCCGGCCTGACGCTTCTGGAAGCCCAGCAGGCGGCGACGGCGGTGGGGCGCTACTTCCCGCTCAGCCTGGCGGCCGAAGGATCGGCGACCATCGGCGGCGTCATCTCGACCAACGCCGGCGGCACCCAGGTGCTGCGCTACGGCATGATGCGCGACCTGGTGCTGGGGATCGAGGCCGTGATGCCCAGCGGCGAGATCTTCCGAGGGCTGAAGCGGCTGCGCAAGGACAACACCGGCTATGACCTGAAGCAGTTGCTGATCGGGGCCGAGGGGACGCTGGGCGTGGTCACGGCGGCGACGCTGAAGCTGTTTCCGATCATGCGGTCGCGCGCGGTCGCCATCGTCGGGCTGGAGACGGCCGCCGCCTCCATCGAACTGCTGGCCCGCGCCAAGGCCGAGACCGGCGGCGGGGTCGAGGCGTTCGAGCTGATGAAGCGGCTGGGCATGGAACTGGTGCTCAAGAACATCCCCGACACGCGCGAGCCGCTGGAGTCGGCGCCGCCGTGGTGCGCCCTGATCGAGATCGCGTCCGGCACGCCGGGCGGGGCCGAGGCGCAAATGGAGCGGTTGCTGGAGGTCGCCTTCGAGGAAGGCCTGATCGTCGACGCCGCCATCGCCCAGAACGACAGCCAGCGCGCCGCCTTCTGGCGCCTGCGCGAGGAGCATTCGGCGGCGCTGAAGCCCGAGGGCGGCGGCTGGAAGCACGACGTCTCGGTGCCGATCAGCAGGATCGCCGACTTCATCGACGAGGCGACGGCGGCGGTCGAGCGCTTCCATCCCGGCGCGCGGGTGTCCGTGTTCGGCCATATCGGCGACGGCAACCTGCACTACGACATCCTGCCGGGCGGGGGCGAGGACGTGCCGGCCTTCATCGGGCGGTGGAAGGAAGGCTCCCGGGTCGTGCACGACGTGGTGGCGCGCTACGACGGCTCGATCTCGGCCGAGCACGGGCTGGGCCGGCTGAAGACCGAAGAGGTCAAGCGCTACAAGACGCCGCTGGAGATCGAGACCATGGCCGCCATCCGCCGCGCGCTGGATCCTCAGCGGATCATGAACCCGGCGGTCCTGTTCTGACCGCCTGAGCCCCTTCAGACGTAGCGCAGTTCCTGCAGGTCGACCTCGCGGATCAGCTTGCGCGCGGTCTCCTCATCCAGCCGCCGGCTGCGCGACAGCCGGCCCAGTTCCTCACGTTCGGCGGCCAAGCCGACCAGGCGCAGCTGGCGCTCCACCGTATCGGTCAGCCGGGCGATCTGGGCGTCTTCCTCGTCGGTGCGGGTGCGCGTCTCGATCCGGTGGCGGTAGATCTCCATCAGCCGGCTGGAGATGTCGGCGTAGAGGTCGGGGTTCGGCTTGCCCTCGGCCATGTTGTGGGCCGCGTCTTCGATAGCGCGCAGGGCGGCCGAGGCGGCGGCGACACGGCCGCGATCCTCGTCCCGTTCGTGCGAAGCCTCGGGCGGCAGCTCGACGTTCTTCAGCAGGCGCGGCAGGGCGAAGGTCGCCACCAGCAGCGAGACGATGATGACGCAGGCGGCCAGGAAGATGGCCAGGTTGCGCGCCGGCATGGGCGTGCCGTCGTCCAGCGCGAAGGGCACCGTCAGGATACCGGCCAGGGTGATGGCGCCGCGCACGCCCGCCAGCGACATGACCATGGTCAGCCGCAGCCCGACCTTGGGCGGCGGTCCGCTGCGACGATGGCGACGGCGGAACAGGGTCAGCCGCAGCGAGGTCCACACCCAGACGAAGCGCAGCGCCGCCAGGGCCGCGACGATGGCGACGACATAGACGGCCAACCACCAGATCTCCGGCCGGGTCGTGCCCGCCACCACCTCGGCCGCGCGCGAGATGATCGACGGCATCTGCTCGCCCAGGATGACGAAGATCAGGCCGTTAGCGACGAACTGGACGGTGTCCCACACCACGGCGCGGCGGATGCGCGTCATGGCCAGCGACTGGCCGCCATAGCCGCCGCGTTCGGTGAAGCTCATGGTGATGCCGGCGGCCACCGCCGCCAGGATGCCCGAGGCCTTGAGCTCTTCGGCCACCAGATAGGCGGCGAACGGGATCAGCAGGCTGATCAGGATTTGAGCCCCGACGTCCTCGCCCCAGCGCCGACTGATCCAGCTCTTGGCCGCGCTGATCGCCAGGGTCACGCCGATGCCGGACAGCACGCCGACGATGGCCAGCCAGGCGAAGCTCACCAGCGCCTCGTGCAGCACGAAGGCGCCGGTCGAGGCGGCGACGATGGCCAGGCGCATGCAGGTCAGGCCGGTGGCGTCGTTCAGCAGCGACTCGCCCTCCAGGATGTGCATCAGCCGCTTGGGGATCGGCGCCCGCGCGGCGATGGCCTGCACCGCGATGGGGTCGGTCGGCGACAGGATCGCCGCCAGGGCGAAGGCCACCGGCAACGGCATTTCAGGGATCATCCACCAGATCAGGAATCCCAGGCCGACCACGGTGAAGACCACCAGGCCCAGCGCCAGCTCCAGGATCGTGGTGCGGTCGCGGAACAGGTCTTCCTTGGGAATGCGCCAGCCGTCCAGGAACAGCAGCGGCGGCAGGAACAGCAGGAAGAAGATGTCCGGTTCAAGGTCGACCGTGGAGCCGGTGATCAGCACGATTGAGGCGCCCAGCGCGATCTGCACCAGCGGCAGGGCGATGCGGGTGATGCGCGCGATCGACCCCGAGACCACCACGGCCAGAAGAAGCAGCAGGGCGGTCTCGATCAGATGCATGAAGTCAGCCGGTCAGGTCGGGGTACAGGCGCTCGAATCGTCCCAACGCCGCAGGATGGAGTCGCACAGTGACCCGCGTGCGGCCAAGCTCGTCCGTATCACGATGAGTCACGCGTCCGTGTTGATAGAGCCAGGCCAGCGCCTCGCCCTGTGCGGGTTCCAGCGTCAGATGGCTTTCCGGGTCGTCGTCGATCAGACGGGCGATGGTCTCGCGCAGGGCCTCGACGCCCTCCCCCGTCCAGGCGGAGACGGCGACGGCCGTGCCGTCGCGCTGCTGGCGTTCGGCCTGGCCCAGCACGGTTTCGCGGGCGTCGCCGTCCAGCATATCGACCTTGTTCCAGACCTCCAGCACGCGGCGTGTCCGGCCCTCCGGAACCTCGATCTGCTCCAGCACAGCCTCGACATCGGCGGCCTGGGCCGCGCTGTCGGGACTGGCGATGTCGCGCACATGAAGGATCAGGTCGGCCTCGCCCACCTCCTCCAGCGTGGCGCGGAAACTTTCGACCAGTTCGTGCGGCAGGTCGGAGATGAAGCCGACCGTATCGGCGATGATCGCCGGCCGGCCCTGCGGCAGGCGGATGGTGCGCTGGGTCGTGTCCAGGGTCGCGAACAGCAGGTCCTTGGCCATGACCTCGGAGCCGGTCAGCCGGTTGAACAGCGTCGACTTGCCGGTGTTGGTGTAGCCGACCAGGGCGACGGTCGGGAACGGGACCTTCTTGCGCTGCTTGCGGTGCAGGCCACGCGTGCGGCGCACCTCCTCCAAGTCCGCCTTCAGCTTGACGATGCGGTCGGCGATCAGGCGGCGGTCCAGCTCGATCTGGGTTTCGCCGGGGCCGCCGGTCGAGCCGGTGCCGCCGCGCTGCCGCTCCAGGTGGGTCCAGGTGCGGACCAGGCGGGAGCGTTCGTAATCCAGCCGCGCCAGTTCGACCTGAAGCCGGCCTTCCTTGGTCCGCGCGCGGCGGCCGAAGATTTCCAGGATCAGGCCGGTGCGGTCGATGACCTTCACCTCCCACGCCTTTTCCAGATTGCGTTGCTGAACCGGCGTCAGGGCGTCGTCGATGATGGCGACATCGGCGTCGGCCGCACGCATCAGGGCGGCCAGCTCATCGACCTTGCCAGCGCCGAACAGGGTGGCGGGCGCGACCTTGCGGACGCGCACGATCTCCTCGCCCCGGATGTCGAGGTCGAGCGCGCGGGCGAGGCCGGCCGCCTCCTCCAGCCGTTCTTCGGCCAGACGAGGCGAATCCGATCGTCCGTCGGGATGGATGACGACCGCCTTCTGAACCGGGGCGGCGTGGTCGATCAGTTTGGTCAAAGGGTCTCTGTTTCTTGGACCACCACCCGCCGTCGCCCTCGGGCTTGCCCCGAGGGTCGGAGGTTCCGCAGCCGATGCAGTGAGGATTGTTTCGACACCCAGATAGGCGCCCGAAACCCGTTTCGCATCACGCCCGGCCCTCGGGTCAAGCCCGAGGGTTGACGCGATGCGTCAATCTTCTTCGGCTTCCGGCTCGTACAGCTGTACGGGCGCGGCCGGCATGATGGTGGAGATGGCGTGCTTGTAGACCAGCTGCGACTGGCCGTCGCGGCGCAGCAGCACGCAGAAGTTGTCGAACCAGGTCACGATTCCCTGCAGCTTGACGCCATTGACCAGGAAGATGGTCAGCGGGGTCTTGGTCTTGCGGACCGAGTTGAGGAAGGTGTCCTGAAGGTTCTGACGCTTGTCTTGCGACATGGCAGGTTCGTCCTGTTCTTGGTTGTTCGTCGCCGGGGGAACGGCGCGGGGGCGACAGGCCCGGGACGACCTTACCCGCCGCCGCGCCGAAGCCGCAACGCCTAGATGGCGTCGCGGCGCGCCTGTTCAAGATAGAGGTCGCGCAGGCGCGAAGCGATCGGTCCCGGCTTGCCGTCGCCGATGCGGGTTCCGTCCAGCGAGACCAGCGGCATGACGAAGGCGCTGGCGGCTGTGACGAAGACCTCCCTGGCCCGCTTGGCCTCCTCCACGGAGAAGGCGCGTTCCTCCAACTCCAGGCCTTCCTGTGCGATCAGCGCCATCAGGGCGGTGCGGGTGATTCCCTTGAGGATGTTGGCCTGGGCGTCGCGCGTCCGCAGCCGGCCGTTCTCGTCCACGATCCAGGCGTTGGTGGAGGCGCCCTCGGTCACCAGGCCCATCTCGTCGTACATCAGGCATTCATAGGCCCCGCTTTCGCGGGCGGCCTGCTTGGCCAGCACGTTTGGCAGCAGGCCCACGGTCTTGATATCGCACCGGCCCCAGCGGATATCCGGCCGGGTAACGCCCGCCGCGCCATTCATCGCCGCCTTTCGCCCCTTGGAGTGATCGACCGACTTGGCGGTCACGACGACGCTGGGGGCGATGTCGACCGGAAAGGCGTGATCGCGCGGCGCCGTGCCGCGCGTGACCTGCAGATAGACCAGGCCTGTCCGCACGCGATTGCGCCGGATGGTTTCCGCCAACACGCGGGCCAGGGCGCCGTCGCTCATCGGGATTTCGATGCGCAGTTCGCCCAGGCTGCGCTTCAGTCGGGTCAGGTGCCCCTCGAAGTCCGCCAGCCTGCCATCGAACACCGCCCAGACCTCATAGACGCCATCGGCGAACTGGAAGCCCCGATCTTCGATGTGAACGACGGCCCGGCCGTGAGGCCGATAGGCGCCGTTGACGTAGGCGACGCGCGACATCAGGCGACGTCTTCCTCTTCTCCGCCCCGCGCCGGAGAGACGCCCAGCGACTTCAGCTTCCGGTGCAGCGCCGAGCGCTCCATGCCGATGAAGGCCGCGGTGCGCGAGATGTTGCCGCCGAAACGCATGATCTGGGCGGCCAGATATTCCCGTTCGAACACCTCGCGCGCCTCGCGCAGCGGGAGGGCGATGGTGCGCTCGGCGCTGAGCGACGGAGCCGAGCCGCCGTTGGAGGTGGCGACCTCCTGCGGCAGCATGTCGGCGGTGATCGGCTCGGCCGGGTCGCCGGTCGCCAGGATCAGCAGCCGTTCGATGTTGTTGCGGAGCTGGCGGATATTGCCGGGCCAGGCATGCACCTGGAGCACTGCCACCGCGTCCTCCCCGACCATGCGGCGAGGCAGGCCCTGGGAGGCGCTGATCGTCTCGACGAAATACTCGACCAGCTCGGCGATGTCCTCGCGGCGTTCCGACAGGGCCGGCACGCGGATCGGCACGACGTTCAGCCTGTGGAACAGATCCTCCCGGAACCGGCCTTCGGCGATCTCGGCCTTCAGGTCTCGCGAGGTCGAGGTGACGACGCGCACATCGACCTGGACGTCCTGTTCGCCGCCGACGCGGCGGAACCGCTGGTCGACCAGGACGCGCAGCACGCGGCTCTGGCTCTCGCGCGGCATGTCGCTGATCTCGTCGAGATAGAGGGTGCCGTTGTGGGCGCGCTCGAACACCCCGATCTTGCGTGGACGGCCGTCCTGGCCCTCCTCGCCGAACAGTTCGACATCCAGCCGTTCGGGCGTCATGCCGGCGGCGGAGATGGCCACGAACTCGGCCCGGGAGCGCGGGCTGCCCTCGTGAATCTGGCGCGCGACCAGTTCCTTGCCGGAGCCGGGCGGTCCGGAGATAAGCACGCGGCTGTTCGCCTGAGCCACCTTCGAAATGGTGTTGCGAAGCGCCTGGGCGGCGGGCGAACGGCCGATCAGCCCCGAAGGCGTCATGGTCTGGGCCCGCAGGCGGCGATTCTCGCGCTTCAGGGTCGCCGCCTCGATGGCCCGCTCGACCACGACGACCAGGCGATCCGACTTGAACGGCTTCTCGATGAAGTCGTAGGCGCCGCGCTTCAGCGCGGTGACCGCCGTCTCGATATTGCCATGGCCCGAGATCATGACCACCGGCAGGTCGGCGTCCAGTTCCTTGACCACCTCGAGCAGTTCCAGGCCGTCCAGGCCGCCGCCCTGCATCCAGATGTCGAGGATCGCCAGGCTGGGCTTGCGCGCGCGGATGGCCGCCAGGGCCTCGTCGGAGTTGGCGGCCGTCCGGACTGAATGGCCCTCGTCCTCCAGCAGCCCGGACACCAGGTCCCGGATGTCGGCCTCGTCGTCGACGACCAGAATATCGGATCCCGTTGCTCTCATCTCGCCTCGCTATTCGGCGACGGCGGCGTGGGGCCTGCGCTCCACGCCGCCGTCGGCGTCGCCGGTGTTAAGGGGAAAAGTCAGGCAGACCCGCGCGCCGCGCAGGGCCTCCGCATCGGCCAGCTTCAGCTCGCCGCCATGGTCCTCGCAGATGCGCTTGACGATGGCCAGGCCCAGGCCCGTGCCCTTCTCGCGCGTGGTCACATAGGGCTCGGCCAGGCGGTCGCGGTCCTTGGCTGGCAGGCCCACCCCGTCGTCCTCGACCGCGAAAAGCGCCTGGCCGTCGCGCAGCGTCAGGGAGACGACGATCCCGACCGCGTCGGACGCCTCGGGCTCTCCGGCGGCGAGGCGGCGCGCGGCGACGGACTCGCCCGCGTTCTTGAGGATGTTGACGAGCGCCTGGCCGACCATGCGGCGGTCGCATTGCAGCGTGGTCCGAGGCAGCGGCTCGTCCATCCGGACCACCACGCCGGGCGCCGCGACGCGTTGGGCGAAAACCGCCTCGCGCAGCATCTCGGCGGGATCCTCGGGCGCGAAGCGCGGCGCGGGCATGCGCGCGAAGGAGGAGAATTCATCGACCATCCGGCCGATGTCGCCGACCTGGCGGATGATGGTCTCGGTGCAGCGGTCGAAGACCTCCACATCGTCGACCTTGCCTCGGTACTTGCGGCGCAGGCGCTCGGCCGACAACTGGATCGGCGTCAGGGGATTCTTGATCTCGTGGGCGATGCGTCGCGCCACGTCGCGCCAGGCGGCGTTGCGCTGCGCGGTCACCAGGCGAGTGATGTCGTCGAAGGTCAGGACCATCTCGCCGCCGAATCCGCCTTCGATGCGCACGCGCAGGCGGCGGGTCTCGCCGTCGCGGCTGAGGTCGATGTCCTCCTCGATGTGCGCCTCGGCGCGGCGAACCAGGTCGCTCAGTTCCGGAGACAGGGTCGCCAGTTCGCGCCCCAGCACCTCGTCTTCCTCGATGTGCAGCAGTTGCAGGGCGCTGTCGTTGATGGCCGAGACCCGTCCGCGCCGGTCCAGGCCGATCACGCCGGCGCTGACGCCGGACAGCACCGTCTCGATGAAGCGGCTGCGGTCCTGCGCGTCGTCGCTGGCGGCCTTCAGCGCGGTCTGCTGCGCCTGGAGGTCGTCGGTCATCCGGTTGAAGGCGTCCGACAGGGTGGCGATCTCGCCAGGCGCGCCCTGCCCGTCCACGCGCGCGGTGAAGTCGCCGCCGGCGACCTGGCCGGCCGCCTTCACCAGGCGGCCGATCGGCGCGGAGATGCTGCTGGCCGCCGACATGCCCAGCCACACGGCCCCGACCAGGATCAGCAGCACCGTCTCCAGATAGCTGAGGATGAAGGCCGACTGGATTCGCGCGCGGCTCTCCTGGGCCTCGCGATAGGCCTGGATCGACTGGGCCGAGGTGTTCATCCGCGCCACCAGCCCCTCCTCCAGCGGACGGACCACATAGAGATAGGCGTCGCCATAGGCCGGCAGGGCGATGATGGAACGCACCGCGTCCGGATGCTGCGTCACATCCTGCGGCGGCTGGCCGCCTTGGGCCGCCGCTTCCAGATAGGATCTGGGCGGGGCGAGATACGGCGGGGCGGCCGGGGTCTCGGCGCGGGCCAGCACCTCGCCCTCCCCATTCAGGATGTAGATGCCGGGATAGCCGAAGATCTCGCCCACCTGGGCCAGGGCGTCCGTGAAGCGGATGCGGTTGCCGAACAGGTCGCGCGCGCTGGAAAGCTGGTCCGAGATGGTCACCAGGTCGGCGTCCATCGAGCGGGAGACGTCGGCGATATAGGCGCGCCCGACGATCGCGCCGTTCTCCACCGAGGCCTGTACATTCTGGCTGAACCACTGGTCCACGCCCCGGTTGACCAGGACGCCGAACACCAGGGCGATCAGCACCGCCGGGATCAGCGCCACGGCGGAGAACAGGGCGACGAAGCGCAGATGCAGCCGCGACCCGGCCTCGTGGACCCCGCGCGCCAGGGCCAGCACCCGCCGGCCGACGCGAAAGGCCAGGAAGGCGATCAGCGCCAGATTGGCCAGCAGGACGAACAGAACGACCTGACTGGTCGATCCGCCCGAGCCGCCCGAAGGAGCCACGGCGACCAGCCAGATGGCGGCGGCCGTGACCGCCATGGCGACGAAATAGGCCAGGCCGAAGACCGCCCGCGCCCGGTCCGCGTCGATCAATCCCCAGAACGGCGTCTCGTCCGACGCGGCGTCGGCGCGAGAGGCGAAATCTGAGGGCGTATCCGTCATGCCACAGCACTCTCCGTCAACCGTGGCGCATTTTCAACAGAGGAATTCGCATTCCTTGGCAAATCCGGCCACCAGAGACCGATCATGGCGGCTTCGACCGCCAATGGATCGTCGATACGGCAAATTCTTGCCTTCGCCTCGCGCCGGTGTTGCGGATCGGCCGGCCAGGGCGCCTGTTCGATGTACCAGCCCAGATGCTTGCGGAACATGCGCAATCCCAGCGGCAGGCCATAGAAGGCGATCGACGCCCGCAGGTGCTCCAGGACGATGGCCAGCCGGTCCTGGCGGTCGGGCTCCGCCAGGACGGCGCCGTCGTTCAGGGCCTGCTCCAGGTGCGCCGCCAGCCAGGGCCGGCCGTAGACGCCGCGTCCCAGCATCAGACCGTCCGCGCCCGAACGCGCCAGCGCCTCGCGCGCCTGGTCCGCCGTGACGATGTCGCCGTTGACGATGACCGGCACGCCGACCGCGGCCTTCACCTCGCCCACCGCGTCCCAGTCGGCATGACCCGTGTAGAACTGCTTGCGGGTGCGGCCATGGACCGTCACGGCCTTGACGCCCAGCGCCTCGGCCCGGCGCGCCAGGTCCGCGGCGTTGCGGCTGTCGTCGTCCCAGCCCAGGCGCATCTTGACCGTGACCGGCCGCGTCGTCGCACCGACCGCCGCCTCGATGATGCGGCAGGCCAGGTCCGGCGTCCGCATCAGGGCCGAACCGGCGGCGGCGCCGGTGACCTCCTTCGCCGGGCAGCCGAAATTCAGGTCGACGATGTCCGCGCCGGCGCGCTCGGCCATGCGGGCGCCCTGCGCCATCGCACCCGGATCGCGCCCGACCAGCTGGATGACGGTCAGCGGCAGGCCGTCGCCGACCGCCGCGCGGCGTACCACGTCCGGCCGTTCCCGCGCCAACTCCCTGGCCGCGACCATTTCGGTGGCGACATAGGCGGCGCCGAGGCGCGAGGCGAGGACGCGGAACGGCAGATCGGTGACGCCGGTCATCGGCGCCATCAACACCCGGCCGGGCACGCGCACGTCGCCGATCTGGAGGATTGAGCTCATCTGCGCCTTTCGCCGCATCGAAAGGCCCCTCGTCAAGCATGACGGCGGCGCTTAGAAGGCCGCCATGGAATTTTCCGGCATCATCGTCGCGGCGGGCGGCGGGTCGCGTGCGGGCGGCGACAAGCAGTGGCGCGCGCTGGGCGGCAAGCCGGTGCTGCGCTGGTCGGCCGAGGCCCTGCTGGCGGCCGGCGCATCCGAACTGGTCGTGGTGGTGACGCCCGGATCGGAGACGCGCGCGCGGGACGCCCTGGCGGGGCTGGACGGATGGCGCACGGCGACGGGCGGCGCGGACCGGGCGGAATCGGTGCGGAACGGCTTGGCCGCCCTCGGCTGTCCGCCGGATCGACCGGTCCTGATCCACGACGCCGCGCGGCCGCTGTTGTCCGCGATGGTGATCGCCCGGGTGCTGGAAGCGCTGAAGACCGCCGATGGCGCCCTGCCCGTCCTTCCGGTGGCCGACAGCCTGAGGCGCGGCGAGGAAGGCCGCATGGCCGGCGTGGTCGAGCGCGAGGGCCTGTGGCGGGCCCAGACGCCCCAGGGTTTCCGTCGCGGGGTGATCGAGGCCGCCTACGCCGCCTGGCCGGGAAACGAAGCGGCGGCCGATGAAGCCGTGGTCGTCCAGCGCCACGGCGGCCGCGTCGCCCTGGTCGACGGCGACGCGCGCCTGACGAAGCTGACCTATCCGGAGGATTTCGCCATGGCCGAGGCCCTGCTGCCGCGCCAGACCCGCATCGGCTCCGGCTATGACGTGCACCGCTGGGGACCGGGCGGCGCGGTCTGGCTGTGCGGCGTGGAGATTCCGCACGACCAGACCCTGATCGGCCATTCCGACGCGGATGCGGGCCTGCACGCCCTGACCGACGCCCTGCTGGGCGCCATCGCCGAGGGCGACATCGGCGACCACTTCCCGCCCTCGGACCCGAAGTGGAAGGGCGCGGCCTCGGACCAGTTCCTGCTGCACGCTGCCGAGATGGTCGCGACCCGCGGCGGCCGGATCGTCAATGTCGACGTGACCCTGATCTGCGAGCGGCCGAAGGTGAAGCCGCACCGCCTGGCCATGCGCGAGCGCATCGCAGGACTACTGTCGCTTCCGCTGGACGCCGTCAGCGTCAAGGCGACCACCAGCGAGGGTCTGGGCTTCACCGGCCGCGGCGAAGGCCTGGCGGCCCAGGCGGTGGCGACGGTCGACCTGCCGGCCGCTATCTGACCGTATACTCCCACTGGCGGACCAGGGCGCCGAACAGGTTCACATAGTCGTCGGTCCAGGGCCGCACCGTCGTCGGCTGCAGGGCGCGCCAGCGCGGGTCCTGGCGGAACGGCGCCATGGCCGCTTCGCCCTTGCCGATCAGCAGGGCCTCGGTCGAAGCCTCGGCCATGTCCGGGCTCTCCGGCCGCTCGATATAGATCTGGTGCAGGTTGGGCGCGCTCAGGGCCTGGGCGGCGGCCTCGGCCGGCAGGGTGATCTCCAGGTTCCGGTTCGACAGGTGCAGGACGACCACGCCGTCCGGCTTCAGCAGCCGCAGGTAGCCACGGACGGCCTCGACCGTCAGCAGGTGCGTCGGCACGGCGTCGGAGCTGAAGGCATCGATGATCAGCAGGTCGTAGGCGCCCGCCGGTTCGCGCGCCATGGTCAGCCGGGCGTCGCCCAGCACGGTCCGCACCGGCCCTTCGGCGCAGCCGTCGATGAAGCTGAACCAGCGCGGGTCGCGCGACAGCCGGTCCACCATCGGGTCGATCTCGAAAAAGGTCAGGCGATCCTGCTCGCGCTTGTAGGCGGCCATGGCGCCCGAGCCCTGGCCGACCACGCCGATCACGGCGCCGTCCGGCCGCCGTTCCTGCGTCTTCAGCGCCGCCTGGCCCAGCGGCGTCGAGACCGCGTAATAGAGGGTCGGCATGCATCGATGCCGCGGCGCCTGCGCCTGGGCGCCGTGCAGTGTGGTGCCGTGCATCAGCACATGGACCGGCCCGCCCATGGCCGGATCGGGCGTCGTGGCCACCCGCATCACGCCGAAGAAGCTGCGCTCGGACAGGGCCCAGTCATAACCGCGCGCGATGTGATAGCCGGACCAGGTCATGGTCGCGATGACGATGGCGAACAGGATCGCCCGGTCCCGCGCCAGGAAGGCGAACAGGGCCGCGACGCCCAGGATGGCCTGGGCGATCCGCACCATCTGGCCTTCCGGAACCATGGCGCGGAAGGCGGGATCGTAGCGCATGGCCTCCAGCGCGATCGGCGGCGTCAGGGCCACGAAGACGCCGGCCAGCATGGCGGCGATCTGCCAGGGCCTGAAGGCGTCCCGCCCCCATGGCCTCAGGAGAGCGGCCGCGACCAGCACCAGCGGATATTCCCACACCATGTTGAAGATCGTCGGCGCGATCAGGGCGTTGAAGGCGCCGCCCGCCACGCCGCCGAGCGACAGCAGCAGATAGAATTCCGTCAGCCGGCCCGGCGCCGGCCTGCGCGCGGCCAGCAACTGGTGGCACATCAGGGCGGTGAAGAAGAAGGCGGCCAGGTTGACCGTGAAGACGACCGCCCACTCGCCCGTGCGGAAGGCGATCAGGGCCGCGCAGGCCGCGCCCATGGCGCCCTGCAGCGCCAGGGTGATCGGCAGGGGGATGGCCGGGCGCGTCTGGAAGGCGATGACGAAGGTCAGCAGATACAGCGCCAGCGGGATCACCCACAGGAAGGGGGCCGAGGCGACGTCGGTCGACAGGTGCGCCGTCACCCCGAGCATCAGGCTGGACGGAACCGCCGCCAGGAGCACCAGCCGGCCCTTCTCGGTCCAGGGTATGGCCGGCCCGGGCGCCAGGGGCGCCTCCGCCCGGCCCGCGCCGCGGCGCCACGCCAGGACGCCGAGGCCGACGATCATGGCCAGGAACAGGACATAGCCCCCGCTCCAGCCCCATCTCTGCTGCGACAGGCTGGCCATCGGCTCGATGACGACGGGATAGGCCAGCAGCGCCAGGAAGCTGCCCAGGTTGGAGGCCGCGTAGAGGACATAGGGGTTGCGGCCGTCGGCGCGTCCGGCGCGGACCCGCGCGAACCAGGCCTGGAGCAGAGGCGCGGTCGCCGACAGGACGGCGAACGGCGCGCCGACCGACAGCGCCAGGGCGCCCAGCAGCCAGGCGACCGGCGCGGACGGGT
Source organism: Pseudomonadota bacterium (assembly GCA_023390245.1). Lineage (GTDB taxonomy): Bacteria > Pseudomonadota > Alphaproteobacteria > Caulobacterales > Caulobacteraceae > Brevundimonas. The sequence goes on along the minus strand of JAEWDF010000052.1, from coordinate 21,067 downwards.
CCGGATCTCCCAGCGCGCCGGTGATCCGCAGCGGCAGGAACAGGGCGGCGGCGAGAAGCAGCAGAACGTGGACCGCGACCTGGATTCGCATCGACCTTATATGTTGCAGGCCGTGGGCGTAGCCGTATCCCGCCAGCAGCGCGGTCTGGAAGAAGACCATGGCCCCGTTCCACACCGACGGCGACCCGCCCAGCGTCGGCAGGACCAGCCTGGCAGCGATCGGCTGGACCACGAAGACCAGGCAGGCGGAGGTGAAGACGGCGACGGCGAACAGCAGCGGCGTCAGGCGATCCCGCTTCTCCTCAGGCGCGGCGACGGCGTCCACGGCGTCGGTCATGACGCTGGTTAGAGCCGGACTCGCGGTCTATGGAAAGGCCATGTTCCCCGACGACATCCCGATCCTGGCGCAGCAGATCGTCGCAAGGGCGACGGAGCGGGGCCTGATGCTGGCCACGGCGGAAAGTTGCACCGGCGGCCTGGTCGCGGGCGCCCTGACCGCCATCGCCGGGTCCTCGGCCGCGGTCGACCGGGGCTTCGTCACCTACAGCAACGCGGCGAAGACGCAGATGCTGGGCGTGCCCGAGGCCCTGCTGGCCCGGCACGGGGCGGTGTCCGAGGCGGTCGCCCGCGCCATGGCCGAGGGCGCGGCGGGGCGGTCGCTGGCGGCGGTCACCGTTTCAGTGACCGGCGTAGCCGGCCCGGGCGGCGGCACGGCGGCCAAGCCGGTCGGCCTGGTGCATTTCGCCGCGGTCGGCCCCGGCGGCCTGATCCATCGCGAGGAACGGTTCGATGACCAGGGCCGGGAGGCGATCCGCCTGGCCGCCCTGCGCGCAGCGCTGGAGCTGCTGGCGGACCGACTGGCGTGAACGACCCGATCAAGATCGACGCCCGGGGGCACCGATGCCCGACGCCCAGCCTGAAACTGGCCAAGGCCATGCGCGGCGCGGCGCCGGGCGCGCGGTTCGCCCTGCTGGCCAGTGATCCGATGGCGCGGATCGACGTGCCCTATCTGATGGCCCAGGTCGGGGGCCGCCTGCTGTCGGTCGAGGAAGAACCGGACGGCGTGCTGCGCCTTACAGTCGAGACGTCCGCGACGCCCGGCGTTCCGAAAGATTGACCACCCCCGCGGCGGGCTCGGCCTCGACAGCCCTCGCCTTGGCCGCGATCTCCATCTCGGTGGCGAAGGCGCCGCCGTAGAAGATGGCGTTGACGTTCCAGGACAGCCAGATCAGCAGCACCACCACGGCGCCGACCGAACCGTAAGTGGCGCCCAGCGGCGCGATCTGCTCGACGTAGATGGCGCACAGCCAGGACGACACGACCGACATCAGCGTCGCCACCAGCCCTCCGACGATCGACGGCAGCCAGGCGACCGGCGTACGGTGGCTCATGGCGTAGCGGTAGAGCAGCGAGAGCCCGAAGGCCAGGCCGAGCGCCGGCAGGGCCGTGTCCCAGGGGCCCAGCCCCACGCCCTCGCCCGCGCCGACGGCGGGCGAGGCCGCATGGGCCAGGATGCGCGCGGTCACCACGGCGCCCGAGACGATGGTGAACAGGGCGAAGGCGAATACGGCGACGAAGAAGGCCAGCAGGTTGAAGCGGAAGAAGCCGTGCGGCTCGGTCTCATCATGAATCAGGTTCAAACCCGCTAGCAAGGCCTTGAATCCCCTATGGGCCGCATAGGCGCCGACCATCAGGGCGAAGGCGCTCTGGGTCGAGACCGTGCGGGCCGAGGCGCGGGTCAGGCGCGCGATCTCGTCCTCGAAGATGTTCTGCGCCGCCGTGGGCAGCAGGTCCGCCAGCGCCGCCGCCTGCTCGCTGACCTGGCCGATCGACAGGCCCAGCTTGTAGAAGCCGATCAGGATGGCGATGGCCGGAAACACCGCCAGCAGGGCGAAGAAGGAAACGCCGCCCGTATAGAGCATGACGTCCCGCCCCCAGCTCCGCGTGAAGGCCCGCACCGCCAGGCGCCCCCAGAAGTCCGGCGCCTTCAGGACGGATCGGGTCAGGTGGTCGCTCAAGCGCGTGCTCTTAACCGTTGCGGAAGCCGCGGAACCTAACGGATTCCCCGGCGAGCGGAAGTCTCATACGCGTGAAGCGGGATTTCCCCAGGCGCGGAGCAGCGGCGCCGTTGCCTCCGCGGGGGGCTCGTCGCTATGGTCCGCCGCCCCGGCGACGGGGAACTCGGGCCGGCGGGGCGGCCCTGGAGACGAGCCATCTTGGCCATAGACGCGCGCGTACTGATCCTGGCGTCCGACGACGGCCGCGCCGGCCCGCTGGCGGCGGGGCTCGACGCCCTGGGCTGGCGCACGGTGACCGCCCGCGATCCCGAGGCGGCCGCGGCGACCCTGCAGGACTTTCCCATGGAGGCCGCGATCGTCGACGTCGACGCCTTCGCGTCCGATGTGGTCGAGCGGATTCGCGCCGCCGCGGAGCCTCGCCGCCTGCCCGTCATGGCCATCGGCGTCCCGCCCCAGGCGGCGAACGGGGCGGACCTGGCCATGTCCGCGGTCCCCCATCCCGCCCAGGCGGCGCTGCGCCTGGAGCAACTGATCCGCGCGGCGATCGCGGAGGAGGAGTTCCGCCTGCGTCTGTCGACCTTCGCCGCGCGCGGACTAGGGCTGGACGCAACGGCGCCCGACGACGCGCCGTTGCGGGTGCTGGCGGCCGGCGCGGCGGACCGACGCTTCCTGGCCCTGTCCAACGCCCTGACGGCGGCCGGCGCGGACGTTGTGGCAGCGCCCACGCCCTACACCGCCTTCGACTATCTGCACGAGAGCGCCTTCGACGCCGCCGTTCTTTGGGGCGCGGACGACCACGCCCCCGCCCTGTCGATCGCATCGGGCATGAAGCGGAACACCCGCCTCTACCATATTCCGCTGATGCTCTATCTGCGCGGCCGCAACGAAATCAGCCTGGACGAACTGTTCAACCGCGGCTTCGCCGACGTGGCCGCCGTCGACGCGGACGAACAGGAGACGGCGGAGCGCATCCTGACCCTGGCCCAGGCCCATCGGCGCCACATGACCATCCGGCGCGCGCTGGATTCGGTGCGCGGGCTGGAGGTGATGGATCCGGCGACCGGCCTGTTCACCCCGGACCTGTTCGCCGCCCACCTGGCCCGCGTGACCGAGGCGGCGCGGGCGCGGCAACGGCCGCTGTCGGTCGCCATCCTTCGCGTCAAGGAGACCGAGGCGGTGACCTGGGCGCGCCAGGGCGGCTGGCTGGACCGCGCCATTCCGCAGATGGGGGCCATGGTCTCGCGCCTGGTGCGGGTCGAGGACACGGCCGCGCGCTTGGCCAAGGAGGTCTTCGCCCTGGCCCTGCCGGCCACGCGCGGGCCGGAGGCCCGGCTGGCGGCCGAGCGCATCGCCGCCGTCATCGGCTGCACCGCCTTCGACGCCGGGCCGGATCGGTCCCCGTTCGTCGCCGAATTCGACGTCGGCGTCGCCGAGCTGCGGCCGGACGAGTCTCCGGGAGCCCTGCTGGAACGGGCCTCCGCCAACCTGTTCGAGCGCGCGCGCCAAGTTTAGATTTTTCATTCGTCATTCTCGGCCTTGCGCCGAGGATGACGAGCAAGAGGGATGCGGAGTATGAGGCGCCGGCCTAGGCGCCGGCGACGCGCGCCAGGTCGGCGGTGATCCGCTCGGCCACCTTCAGTCGCTCCTCGGCCGAGGGCCAGTCGCCCGTGACGACGATCTTCTGGTCCGGCCGGATCTTCCAGAAGGCATGGTTCTTCTGGATCAGGCCCACCAATCCCGTCGGGTTGGGGAAGGTGTTGTCGCGCAGGGTCAGCACCGCGCCGCGCGGGCCGATGTCGATCTTCTCGATATTGGCCTTGCGGCAATTGGCCTTGATCCCGACGATCTTCAGCAGCTGCCGGGCCTCGTCCGGCAGCGGGCCGAACCGATCGATCAGCTCGGCCGCCAGGGCTTCGCGATCCTCGGCCTGCTCGGCGTCGGACAGGCGGCGATACAGGCTCAGACGGACATTAAGGTCCGGCACATAAGTCTCTGGAATCAGTACAGACGCCCCGACATTAATCGCCGGAGACCAGCCGCGGTCCACGCCCGCGCCCTCGCCCTTCTCCTTCAGCTCGGCGACCGCGTCCTCCAGCATCTGCTGGTACAACTCGACCCCGACCTCGCGGATGTGGCCCGACTGTTCGTCGCCCAGCAGGTTACCGCCGCCCCGCTGGTCCAGGTCGTGGCTGGCCAGCTGGAAGCCGGCGCCCAGATTGTCCAGCGATTGCAGCACCTGCAGCCGCCGCTCGGCCGACAGGGTCATCGGCCTGACCGGATCGGTGGTCAGATAGGCGAAGGCCCGCGCCTTGGACCGGCCGACCCGTCCCCGGATCTGATAGAGCTGGGCCAGGCCGAACATGTCGGCGCGGTGCACGACCAGGGTGTTGGCGGTCGGGATGTCCAGCCCGCTCTCGACGATGGTGGTGGACACCAGCACGTCGTACTCCCCGTCGTAGAAGGCGCTCATCACCTCCTCCAGCTGGGTCGCGCTCATCTGGCCGTGGCCGACGACGAACTTCACCTCGGGCACCTGTTCGCGCAGGAAGCGCTCGATGTCCGGCAGGTCCTTCAGGCGCGGCGCGACATAGTAGGCCTGGCCGCCGCGGTACTTCTCCCTCAGCAGGGCCTCGCGCACCAGGACCGGGTCCCACGGCGTGACGTAGGTGCGCACCGCCAGCCGGTCGACCGGCGGCGTGGCGATGATCGACATCTCGCGGATGCCCGACAGCGCCATCTGAAGGGTGCGCGGGATCGGCGTCGCCGTCAGGGTCAGCAGGTGCACGTCGGCGCGCAGGGTCTTCAGCTTCTCCTTGTGCTTGACGCCGAAATGCTGCTCCTCATCGACGATCACCAGGCCCAGGTTCTTGAAGCCGACCTGATCGCTCAGCACCGCATGGGTGCCGACCACGATCTCGACCGAGCCGTCCTTCAGACCGGCGCGGGTCTCCGCCGCCTCCTTGGCCGAGACCATGCGCGACAGCTGGCGCACCTTCACCGGCCAGCCGGCGAAGCGCTCCTTGAAGGTCTTGAAGTGCTGCCGCGCCAGCAGGGTCGTCGGCGCGACGATCGCCACCTGCTGCCCCGTCATGGCCACCACGAAGGCGGCCCGCAGCGCCACCTCGGTCTTGCCGAAGCCGACGTCGCCGCAGATCAGGCGGTCCATCGGTGCGCCCTTGCCCAGGTCCTCCAGCACGTCGCCGATGGCGTTCAACTGGTCGTCCGTCTCCTCGTAGGGGAAGCGGGCGCAGAACTCGGCGAACAGACCCGGCGGCGGGGTGACGGAGTCCGTTTCGCGCAGCGCCCGCTTGGCCGCCAGGGCGATCAGCCCCTCGGCCATGGCGCGCAGCCGCTCCTTGGCCTTGGCCTTGCGCGCCTGCCAGCCGGCGCCGCCCAGGCGATCCAGCTGGACGCCCTCGGCGTCCGTGCCGTAGCGGGTCAGAAGGTCGATATTTTCAACTGGAAGGTAGAGTTTGCTCTCGCCGGCGTAGAGCAGTTCCAGGCAGTCGTGCGGCGCCGACTGGATATCCAGCGTCTTCAGGCCCTCGTAGCGACCGATGCCGTGGTCGACGTGGACCACCAGGTCGCCGGTCGTCAGGGCCGAGGCCTCGGCCAGGAAGTTGGCGGCGCGGCGCTTGCGGCGCGGCCGGGCCAGCCGGTCGCCCAGGATGTCGGTCTCGGAGATGACGGCCAGGTCGTCGGTGACGAAGCCGTGCTCCACCGACAGGACGCCGCGCAGATACATGTCCGTCGACGCCGCCTGCACGTCCTTCCAGTCACGCACGGCGACCACAGGCTCCAGGCCGTGGTCGCCCAGCATGGCCGCCAGCCGTTCGGACGAGCCCTCGGTCCAGCTGGCGAACAGCACCCGCTTGCCCTCGCCCTTCAGCGCCTGGGCGTGCTTGGCCACCGCCTCGAACAGGTTGACGCTGTCCTGCGCCCGCTCGGCCGCGAAGGTGCGGCCCAGCCGGCCGCCCGCGTCCTCGCCGCCTCCAGTCTCGTTCCCGGCGAAGGGCGAGAAACGGCGCACCGCGCGCCCCGCCAGCGCCTGGTTCCAGGCGCCTTCGTCCAGGTAGAGCCGCTGGGGCGGCAGGGCGCGGTTGGCGATCGCCTGCCCCTTCGCCCTGGCCGCCTCGGCCCGCGCCTCATAGGCGTCGGCGGTCAGGTCCCAGCGCTCCCCGCGCGCCGCCTCGACCTGGTTGTCCAGGAAGATCCGCGCGTCGTCCGGCAGATAATCGAACAGCGCATCCAGGTCGTCGTAGAACAGCGGCAGCCACTGTTCCATGCCCTGGCGCCGTGCGCCCTCGCTGATCGTCGCGTACAGCGGATCGTCGCCCGGCGCGCCGAACAGGTTCAGATAGCCGGTGCGGAAGCGGGAGATGGCGTCCTTGTCCAGCAGCACCTCGGACACCGGCGCCAGCGACACGGCCTTCATCTGGCCGGTGGAACGCTGGGTCTCCGGGTCGAAGGCGCGGATGGATTCCAGTTCGGAGCCGAACATGTCCAGCCGCACCGGCTCCGCGAAGCCCGGCGGGAAGACGTCGATCACGCCGCCGCGCACGGCGAACTCGCCCCGCTCCGACACGGTCGAGGCCCGGACGTAGCCGTTGACGGCGAAATACCGCTCCAGCGCCGATATATCGAGGTCCTGGCCGACCCGGGCCTCGAACCCCGCTCCGGTCGTCACGGCCCTGGGCGGCGTCCGCTGCATGGCGGCGGAGATGGTGGTCACCACCAGAAGCGGCTTGTCGCCCGCCTTGCGCCGGGCCAGCCGCGTCAGGGTCGCCATCCGCTGGGCGCCGATCGCCGCCGTCGGGCTCAACCGGTCATAAGGCAGGCAATCCCAGGTCGGATAGTCCAGGACTTCAATGTCTTCGGCGAAGAAACCGAACGTCTGGGAGAAGGCGCCCGCGCGCTGATAATCGCGCGCCACGAACAGACCGACGCCGCCCTCCTTCAGCCGTTCGGCGACAACCAGGGCGTCCAGGCCTTCCGGCGCCCCGCCCAGATCGGCGTCGGTGCGATGATCGATCCGCGCGTCCATTCAGCCGATCCCCCGGCCGACGTGGGCGGCGACATGCTCGCGCATGTAGGCGCGAATGGCGGCCATCACCGGCCCCTCGAACGCGGTCGGGGTCGGCTCGCGCCCGATGATCCAGGCGTAGAGATACTGGTCTTCCTGATCCAGCAGCGCCTCGAACGCCGTCAGTTCATCGTCGTCCAGCGTCGGCGCGACCGCATCCGCGAACGGCCCCAGCACCATGTCCGCCTCGCGGAAGCCCCGCCGCCAGGCGCGGAACTGGATGCGGCCCAGCCGCACCCTGCGTTCGTCGGGGATCGTTTCGCCTTCGGGGCGCGCGTCGATTTCGGCCACAAGAATCCTTGCCCGGTCCAGACTTTCAAACAGGTCGGTGCAGATAGCGTTCCTGACGCCGCTTCGCCACCCGTCTTGGTCCCGCTATGTTCTCGTTGCGATGCGGCCGCCGATTCTCTTTCCCCTGTTCGCGGAGGTCTCCACCCTGAAGGGCGTGGGGCCGCGCGTCCTGCCCCTGGTGCATAAGGTGGCGGGCCCGCTGGTGCGCGACCTCGTCTTCCTGCCGCCCACGGGCCTGATCGTGCGCCGCCCGATGCAGGCCGCCACGGCGACCGAGGGCGAGGTCGGGGTGTTCGAGGTGACCATCGACCGGCTGTTCCCGCCCGGCCGCCCCGGCGCGCCGCTGAAGGTCAGGGCCAGCGACGACACGGGCTTCGTCCACCTGATCTGGTTCGGCGGCTCGCCCCAGCATATCGACCGCCTGCTGCCGAGGGGCGAACGGCGGCTGGTTTCCGGCAAGGTCGAGCGCTTCAACGCCGAGGTCCAGATCGTCCATCCCGACATCGTCGCCCTCGACAAGGCCGCCGACCTGGCGATGTCCGAGCCCGTCTATCCGGCGACGCAGGGCCTGACCGCGCGCCAGGTGCGAAAGCTGGTCCAGGCCGCCCTGCCCGCCGCGCCCGACCTGCCGGAATGGCAGGACGCCGCCTGGCTGGCGAAGCAGGGATGGTCCGGCTGGCGCGCGGCGCTGGAGGCCCTGCACGCCCCGACGACCGAAGCCGACCTGTCGCCGGACGCTCCCGTCCGCCAGCGCCTGGCCTACGACGAGTTCCTGGCCCATCAGTTGGCCCTGGCGCGCCGCCGCCGCGCGCGCGCGATCAAGCCCGCCCCCGTGATCGCGCCAGGTGGCGTGTCCGACCGGCTGATGCAGGCCCTGCCGTTCGAGCTGACCGGCGCCCAGGTCCAGGCCGTGGCGGAAATCCGTCGCGACCTCGCCTCCGGCAAGCAGATGGGACGGCTTCTGCAGGGCGACGTGGGGTCGGGCAAGACCGCCGTGGCGGCCCTGGCCCTGGCCGACGCCGCGGCCAGCGGCTTCCAGGCCGCCCTGATGGCGCCGACCGAGATTCTGGCGCGCCAGCACTACGAGAAGCTGTCCCCGCTGCTGGAATCCGCCGGCGTGACCGCCGTCCTGCTGACCGGCCGCGCTGCCAACGGCCAGCGCCGCGAGAAGCTGAGCGCCCTCGCCTCGGGCCAGGCCCAGGTCGCCATCGGCACCCACGCCCTGTTCCAGGACGCCGTGCGCTTCGACCGGCTGGCCCTGGCCGTCATCGACGAACAGCACCGCTTCGGCGTCGGGGAACGGCAGCGGCTCCAGGCCAAGGGCGACCCGCGCCTGGGCGCCGTCCATCTCCTGACCATGTCGGCTACGCCCATTCCCCGCACCCTGGAACTGACCCAGTACGGCGAACTGGAGGTCAGCCGCCTGATGGAGAAACCGCCCGGCCGGACGCCCGTCGCGACCGCCGTCCTGCCCCTGGCCCGCATCGGCGAGGTGGCGGCCCGGCTGAAGGCGGCGGTCGAGACCGGCGCCCAGGCCTACTGGATCTGTCCGCTGGTGGCGGAATCGGAAACCGTTGACCTCGCCGCCGCCGAGGCGCGCGCCGCCGACCTGCGCCGCCTGCTCGGAACCGAGGTCGGCCTGGCCCATGGCCAGATGCCGGGCGCGGAACGCGAGGCGGTCATGGCCGATTTCGCCGACGGCCGCCTGCCGGTGCTGGTCGCCACCACGGTCGTGGAGGTGGGGGTCGACGTGCCCAACGCCTCGATCATGGTCATCGAACATGCCGACCGCTTCGGCCTGGCCCAGTTGCATCAGTTGCGCGGGCGCGTCGGACGGGGAGTCAAGGCCAGCGCCTGCATCCTGCTCTATGGCGGCCAGGACGGCGGGCTCGGGGAGACCGCCAAGGAACGGCTGGAGACCCTGCGTCGCACCGAGGACGGCTTCCTCATCGCCGAGGAGGATTTCCGGCTGCGCGGCGGCGGCGATCCGCTGGGCCTGAAGCAGAGCGGCTTTCCCGCCTATCGCTTCGCCGATCCCATCCGTCACCGCGCCCTGATGCTGGCCGCCGCCGACGACGCCCGCCTGCTGATGAACCGCGACCCCGACCTGGCGTCCGAGCGCGGTCAGGCCGTCCAGATTCTGGAAGAGCTGTTCGACTGGAAGGCCCACAAGGCCGGCTCGGACTAGACGTCCGTCGCGCCGTCCCACAGGTCCCGCAACACCGCCGGCAGGCGCTCCGGCAGGTCTTCCGAGATCAGGCCTGGGCCGAAACCGTCCGCCGCCGCCGAATGCATCCAGACGGCGGCGCTGGCGGCCTCGAAACTGTCCATGCGCTGGGCCAGCAGGCCGCCGATCATGCCCGCCAGCACGTCGCCCGTGCCGGCCGTGGCCAGCCAGGCCGAGCCGTTGCGGTTGATCCGCGCCCGTCCGTCCGGCGCGGCGATCACCGTCTCGGCGCCCTTCAGCACCACCACGGCCCGCGCCTCAGCCGCGGCGCGGATCGCGGCGGCCTCCCGGCCCGCGTCGAGCAGGCCCGGGAACAGGCGTTCGAACTCGCCCTCGTGCGGCGTCAGGACGTCGTCGCGGTCCAGCAGGGCGAACAGCTCCCCCGCGCGGCCCTTGAAGACGCTCAGCCCGTCGGCGTCGATCACCAGCGCCGCGCCGCCCAGCGCCAGGGTGTGGATGTTCGCCACCGTCGCCTCGTCAAGTCCGGCGGCCGGACCGATCACCACGGCGTCCAGGCCCTCGGCCTCGCGCGCCAGGGCCTCGGCGCTGGCGAAGGGACTCAGCATCACCGCCTCAATCGCCGGCGCGATCACGCCGACCGCATCCGGCGGGCACAGGATCCGGACCAGTCCCGCGCCGATCCGCAGGCCGGCGCGCGCCGCCAGCCGCGCGGCGCCGGTCTGGTGCGCGCGGCCCGACACCACGGCCAGGCGCCCCCGGGCATGTTTGTGGGTTTCCGGCCCCGGCCAGGGAAGAGTCTTGCGCCAGAGAACGGGGTCGTTGGATTCGATCATCCGGGGTCCGATTATCCGTGCCTTTCCCGCGAAAACAGCTTGCTTTCGGTTTCGTTGCCGTGAACCATTCCCGCCCGAGCGCCGTGGCGTTCCACACGCCGCTCAGGGGTCGCCATGAAGAAGATCGAAGCCATCATCAAGCCGTTCAAGCTGGATGACGTCAAGGAAGCCCTCCAGGACGTGGGCGTGCAGGGCATGACGGTGCTGGAGGCCAAGGGATACGGCCGCCAGAAGGGTCACTCGGAGCTGTATCGCGGCGCCGAGTACGTCATCGACTTCCTGCCCAAGCTCAAGATCGAGGTCGTGGTCGCCGACGATCTCGCGCCCTCCGTCGTCGAAGCCATCCAGACTTCGGCCCGGACCGGCAAGATCGGCGACGGCAAGATCTTCGTCTCGGACGTGGTCGACGTGATCCGCATCCGCACCGGCGAAACGGGCGCCCAGGCCGTATAGCGACTCCGCAGTAAGCCGAGGGGTCCAAGGGCCCCGCGGTCCGTCTCCTCCCCAGAAGCCAAGACAGGACTCCGAGAAATGAGCGCCGCAGACAAGATCCTGAAAGAGATCAAGGACAAGGACGTCAAGTACGTCGATATCCGTTTCACCGACACGCGCGGCAAGCTGCAGCACGTGACCTTCGACATCGATCTGGTGGACGAAGAATTCCTGACCGAGGGCACGATGTTCGACGGCTCGTCGATCGCCGGCTGGAAGGTCATCAACGAGTCCGACATGCTGCTGAAGCCGGACCTGTCGACCGCCTATATCGACCCGTTCTACCAGCAGACGACGATGTTCCTGTTCTGCGACGTGCTGAACCCGGACACCAACGAGCCCTATAACCGCGACAGCCGTTCGATGGCGAAGAAGGCCCTGACCTACGTTCAATCGGCCGGTGTTGGCGACACCGTCTATTTCGGGCCCGAGGCCGAGTTCTTCATCTTCGACGACGTGCGCTGGTCCACGGCCTCGCACGACACCGGCTACGCCTTCGACTCCACCGAACTGCCGGCCAATACCGGCGCCGAATACACCGAGGGCAACATGGGCCACCGCCCCGGTGCCAAGGGCGGCTATTTCCCCGTCAATCCGGTCGACAGCGGCCAGGACCTGCGCGGCGAAATGCTGGGCGTCATGAAGGACCTGGGCCTGGACCCGGAGAAGCACCACCACGAGGTCGCCCCGGCGCAGCACGAACTGGGCCTGAAGTTCAGCGACCTGCTGACCATGGCCGACCGGCTTCAGCTGTATAAGTACGTCATCCACAACGTCGCGGCCGCCTATGGCAAGACGGCCACCTTCATGGCCAAGCCCATGTTCGGCGACAACGGCTCGGGCATGCATGTGCACATGTCGATCTGGAAGGACGGCAAGCCGCGCTTCGCCGGCGACAAGTACGCCGGCCTGTCGCAGGAATGTCTGTGGTACATCGGCGGGATCATCAAGCACGCCAAGGCGATCAACGCCTTCGCCAACTCGACCACCAACAGCTACAAGCGCCTGGTGCCGGGCTATGAGGCGCCGGTGAAGCTGGCCTATTCGGCCCGCAACCGCTCGGCCTCGATCCGCATTCCGCACGTGTCGTCGCCGAAGGCCAAGCGCATCGAGGCGCGTTTCCCCGATCCGATGGGCAACCCCTACCTGACCTTCGTGGCGCTGCTGATGGCGGGCCTGGACGGCATCGAGAACCGCATCGATCCGGGCGCCGCGGCCGACAAGAACCTGTACGACCTGCCGCCGGAAGAGCGTCACTCGATCCCGGAAGTCGCCGGTTCGCTGCGGGAGGCCCTGGACGCCCTCGACAAGGACCGCGCCTTCCTCAAGAAGGGCGGCGTCATGGACGACGACTTCATCGACGCCTACATCGCGCTGAAGTCGGAAGAGGTCGCGCGGCTGCAACTGCATCCGCACCCGGTCGAGTTCGACATGTACTACAGCTGCTGATCCCGATCAGCGCTGAAAGGAACGGGCCGGAGGAGCGATCCTTCGGCCCATTTTCTGTGGCCGCTTATCTCGTCTCCTCCCCACGCTAGTGGGGAGGTGGCTCGGAGCGCAGCGGAGAGACGGAGGGGTCTTAGAGTTCCCATCGGCCGGAGCCGTTTCCAGAGCCCCTCCACCGCTTCGCGGTCCCCCTCCCCGCTGAGCGGGGAGGAGATGGCGCTGACGCTTAGGCGGCTTCCGCTTCCAGGGCGTCGGCCTTCCGGCGGCGGAACTCGATGATGCGCACGCACCAGATCGAGATCTCGTAGAGGATCACCAGCGGCACGGCGAGCATGCACTGGCTGATGGGATCGGGCGGCGTCACCACCGCGGCGACCACGACCACGGCGACGATGGCGTAGCGGCGCCCGGCGGCCATGACCTTGGAGCTGATGAGGCCGGCCAGACCCAGCAGGGTCATGACGACCGGCAGCTGGAAGCAAAGGCCGAACGCCAGAAGCAGCGCCGTCACCAGGTTCAGGTAATCCGACACCTTGGGCAGCAGCTCCGCCTGGACGCCCTCGCCGATGATCTGCTGGCTCAGCGAGAACCACATGACGAACGGCAGCATGACGAAATACACCAGCGCTGCGCCCATCAGGAACAACAGCGGGGCGGCGATCAGGAAGGGCGCGAAGGCCCCGCGCTCGTTGCGGTAGAGGCCCGGGGCGACGAAGCGGTAGAGCTGCCAGGCCAGGACCGGGAAGGCCACAACGATGGCGCCGAAGCCCGCCAGCTTCATCTTGGTGAAGAGGATTTCCAGCGGCGCCGTGTAGATCAGGTTGACCGTCTGGCCGTCGACATGCGGCAGCGGCTTCAGCCCCGCCGTGCCCAGGATCAGATCGATGGGCGACACGTGCTGGTGCGGGCCGACGGAGGCGTAGAAGGCCTGGGCGGCGGCGAACGGCTTGACCAGGAACAGATAGAGCGGCTCCGAGAAGGCGAAGCACAGGATGAAGCCCGCCACGAAGGCGACGACGCAGATCAGCAGCCGGTTCCGCAGCTCGATCAGGTGATCCATCAGGGGCGCGCGCGACGCCTCGATCTCGGCGTCGTCGCGATCGGCGTCGCTCATAGGTCCACCGGCTTCTTGCGCGTGGCCTTGGCGCGCGGCTTGGCGGTCTTAGCCTTGCCGGCCTTGGTCGTCGGCGCCGTCTTGGCCGAGGCCGCGCGCGGCTTGCGCGGCGCCTTCGGCTTGGGCGCGGGCGGCGGCGGTTCGGCGGCGACGGCTTCGTCGGGCCATTCGCTCTGGCCGGTCGCGGCGACGGCGGGCGCCTCAGGCGTCGGCGACGGCAAGGCGTCGGCCGGCCGGTTCAATTCGGCGTTGATGTCCTTGAAGGCGGCTTCCGCCTCGGCGCCCAGGGGATAGGTCCCCTGCCCCTTGCGCAGCGCCTCGACCTCCTTGCGCAGGTCGTCGAGCTCGGACTGACGCGCCATCTCGTCGAAGCTGGCGCGGAACTCATTGGCCATGGCGCGCGCCTTGGCGACCAGCTGACCGACACGGCGCATCAGCACGGGCAGGTCCTTTGGCCCCACCACCAGCAGGGCCACCAGGCCGATCACCACTAATTCGAAACCCCCGACTCCGGGGCCAAGCCCGCCCATGCGTCAGCCCCTCAACCGGATGACGATCAGCGCTTCAGCTCTTCCTTCTCGGCGTCCGTGCGCGGCAGCGAGCTGACGCCGTCGTGCGGGCCGTCCTTGCGGTCCTCGTCCTTCAGGCCGTCCTTGAAGGCGCGGATGCCCTTGGCCGCATCGCCCATGATGCTGGACAGCTTGCCGCGCCCGCCGAACAGCAGGGCGACGACGACGATGACGATGGCCCAATGCCAGATGCTCATGGAGCCCATGGCGTAATCTCCTCGCGGGGACCGCTGATCGGTCCCATCCACTAATCTTTCGTCCCGCATATAGGCCGACTGATGGCCCCGCGCCAAGGGACGCTGTAGGTCTCGCGACCATGAGTCCCTCCGATCACGTCATCATCCACACCGACGGCGCCTGCAAGGGCAATCCCGGGCCCGGCGGCTGGGGCGCCGTGCTCCAGACCCTGGGCGGTCACGAGAAGGAGCTGTGGGGCGGCGAGGCGAACACCACCAACAACCGCATGGAGCTGACGGCCGCCATCATGGCGCTGGAGGCGCTGAAGCGGCCGTGCAAGGTCGAACTGCACACCGACAGCAAATACGTCATGCAGGGCATCACCGAATGGATGCGCGGCTGGAAGGCGCGCGGATGGGTCACGGCGGACAAGAAGCCGGTCAAGAACGCCGACCTGTGGCAACGGCTCGACGCCGCCCGGGCGCGCCACGACGTGCGCTGGCGCTGGGTCAAGGGACACGCCGGGCATGAGTTGAATGAGCGCGCCGACCAGCTGGCGAACCGGGGGGTGATCGAGCTTCGCCGCTGAATTTCTGTGGAGCCTTTTCAGGCGGGGCGCCCGGCTGTGGACCACCGGACCGGCGGGCATGCCCTTTGGCGCGAATCAGCGGCAAGCTGGCGTCATGAACGCTCAGGTCGCCCTCGCTGATCTTCAGGCCCGCACCGGGGTCGCGCCGGCCGATCATCCGGAGTGGCAGTATCTGAACCTGCTGCGCGACATCCTGGACAACGGCGCGCGGCGCGACGACCGCACCGGCACCGGGACGCTGGGCGTGTTCGGCCGGCAGATGCGGTTCGACCTGTCCAAGGGCTTTCCGGTCCTGACGACCAAGAAGCTGCATCTGCGCTCCATCATCGTCGAACTGCTGTGGTTCCTGCGCGGCGAGACCAATATCGGCTGGCTGAAGGACAACGGCGTCAGCATCTGGGACGAATGGGCCGACGCCGAGGGCGAGCTCGGACCCGTCTACGGCAAGCAGTGGCGGTCCTGGGCGGCGCCGGACGGGCGCGTGATCGACCAGATCGAGAAGCTGGTGCACGGCCTGAAGACCAATCCCAACAGCCGCCGCCACATCGTCACCGCCTGGAACCCGGCGGACGTGGACGACATGGCCCTGCCGCCCTGCCACTGCCTGTTCCAGTTCTTCGTCGCGGACGGAAAGCTGAGTTGCCAGCTCTATCAGCGCAGCGCCGACGTCTTCCTGGGCGTGCCGTTCAACATCGCCTCCTACGCCCTGCTGACCCTGATGATCGCCCAGGTCGTCGGGCTGGAGCCGGGAGAGTTCGTCCACACCTTCGGCGACGCCCACCTGTACCTGAACCACCTGGAGCAGGCCGAGCTCCAGTTGACGCGCGAGCCCCTGCCCCTGCCGACCATGGCGATCGCGCCCCGCGACGACCTGTTCGCCTACCGGCTGTCGGACTTCGAACTGACCGGCTATGCGCCGTGGCCGCACATCAAGGCGGCCGTGTCCGTCTGATGGACCTGAAGGCGTTGCAGGCGGACGTCCTGCGCATCTCCGACATCTACGCCCGTGAGCACGGCATCGACCGCGATCGCGACTGGGCCTTGCTGAAGCTTCAGGAAGAGCTGGGCGAACTGACCGCCGAGCATCTGCGCCTGTCCGGCCGCGCGCGGGGGACGCCCGACGCTCAGGCCCAGGGCGACGAGGCGGCCGATGTGCTGGGCATGCTGCTGATCTACTGCGACCGGGCCGGGATCGACCTGGAGGCGGCGATGCGACGCAAATGGCTGAAGTGGCTGGAGCCGAAGGAGACGGCGGCGTGAACGCCCGGATCGCCCTGGTCGTAGCGCGCGGGCGCAACGGCGTCATTGGCCACGAGGGGGACCTGCCCTGGCGGCTGCGCTCGGACCTGCAGCGCTTCAAGGCCATCACCATCGGCAAGCCCTGCCTGATGGGCCGCCGCACCTGGGAGAGCCTGCCGCTGCGCCCCCTGCCCGGCCGGCTGAACCTGGTGCTGACGCGCGACCTTTCCTACGCCGAGGACGGGCGGGCCAAGGGCGCCGCCGTCTGCGCCAGCCTGGACGAAGCCATCGAAATCGCGCGCGAGACGGCGGAGGACGACGGCGTCGACGAGATCTGCGTCATCGGCGGCACCGCCGTTTTCGAGGCCGCCCTGCCGCGCGCGCATCGCCTCTACATCACCGAGGTCGAGGCCGAGCCGGAGGGCGACGCCGTCTTTCCGACGTTCGACGAAACCCAATGGGTCGAGGTATCTTCCGAAACCCACGCGGCCGGGGAGAAGGACGACCACGCCTTCGCCTTTCGCGTGCTGGAGCGGCGATAGGAGCGAGCCATGTATGTGACCACCACCAACGACCTGCCGGGCTTCCGGGTGATCCGCAACATCGGCCTGGTGCGCGGCGTGACCGTGCGGTCCAGGAACGCCATCTCAGACGCCATCGGCGGCGTCCAGTCCATGCTGGGCGGGCGCGTCGGGGCCTATGTGAAACTGGCCGAGGCGGCGCGGCAGGAAGCCTATGACGAACTGGTCAACCACGCCCAGGCGCACGGCGCCAACGCCATCCTGGCCGTCCGCTACGACGCCAACGAGATCATGCCCGGCGTGACCGAGGTTCTGGCCTATGGCACGGCCGTGGTGGTCGAGGCGGGCTGACCCTCAGCGGGCGATCGTCACGCTGAACGGCGCCCGCGCCGCGACCTCGCGCGCCACCGATCCCAGCAGCCATTCGCTCAGCCCCTTCCGGTCGCCCGTGCCGACGACGACGTGATCCGCGCCCAGCCGGCGCGCGCAGTCGATCAGCGCATCGGCGATGTCCCGGCCTTCGGCGGCCACGGCCTGGGCCGAGACGCCGAGACGGCGCGCTTCGTGCGTCGCCGCCCGCAGGATCGCCTCCTGCTCCTCCGGCTTCCAGCCCCGGATATCGGGATAGCCGCTGGCGGGGCTGAGCGGATTGACCGCTGCGATCGCGAGCCGTCCATGGCGGGCCTGGGCCAGTTCGGCCGCCACCCGCACGGCGGCGTCGGCGTGCGCGCTGCCGTCCACCCCGCAGACGATCATCGGCCCTCCATCGGATCGCGCCGTCATGCCGCTCCTCCCCGAACGTCCATCGTCTCCAGATCCAGGGCCCGGATCAGTTGGCCCGCGATGGCGTCGAACCGCTGCACGACCTCGCCGTCCGGCCGGCCTGCGTCGCCCGCCTGGCGCACCGCGGCGTCCAGCGGCAGGTCGCCCAGGAAGGGGACGCCCAGGCGCGCGGCCTCGGCCTCGGCGCCGCCCTGGCCGAAGACGGGGCCGCTCATGTTCTCGATCAGGCCCAGGGTCGTGGTCCCGACCTTCTGGAACAGGGTGTGGGCGCGCCGGGCGTCGGCCAGGGCGACCTCCTGCGGCGTGGAGACGATGACGGCGCCGTCCAGCGGCGTCTTCTGGATCAGGGTCAGTTGGACGTCTCCCGTGCCCGGCGGCAGGTCGACCACAAGCACGTCCAGCGGCGCCTCGGCCGTCCCCCAGCGCGTCTGGGTCAGCATCTGGACGATGGCCTGCGACGCCATCGGCCCGCGCCAGATCATGGCGTCGTCGCTTCGGGTCAGCAGGCCGACGGACATGGCCTTCAGGCCGTGCGCCCGATGCGGAACGATGGCGCCGTCCTCATAGGCCGGCTGGCCCGACAGGCCCAGCATGGTCGGCAGCGATGGGCCGTAGACGTCGGCGTCCAGCACGCCGACCGATAGTCCACGCGCGGCCAGCGCCGCCGCCAGATTGACCGCCACGGTGGACTTGCCCACCCCGCCCTTGCCGCTGGCGACGGCCAGGACACGGCGGACATGGGCGGGTCGGTCGGTCGGAACCGGCGCCCTGGGCCGGCCCTGGTCGACCGCCGCCTTCGACAGGCCGGCGGCGCGACGGGGCGGCGACGGCCTGGCCTCGGCGGTCAGGACCACTGAGACGCGGGCCATGCCGGGCAAGGCCTTCAACGCCGCCTCCGCCGCGTCCCGGACCGGCGCATAGCGGGCCGCCGACGCGCGATCGACCTCCAGCGCGAAGCCGGCGCGGTCGTCGGCGATCACAAGGCCCTGAACCAGGCCGGCTTCGACCAGCCCCTTGCCCGACACCGGGTCGGAGACGGCGTCCAGGGCGGCGATGACGGCGGCGCGGTCGACCAAGGCGAGACTCCCAGGGGGTTGCGGATGCGACGGAGGGCGTTCTATCGCCGTGCGACGCCGCCCGCGAGCCTGGATTTGTCGCAACACCCCTCACTCACCCTGATCGCCGGCCCGACCGCGTCCGGCAAATCGGCGCTGGCGCTGGACCTGGCGCAGCGCACCGGCGCGGTCATTCTGAACGCCGACAGCCAGCAGCTCTACGCCGACCTGCGGGTCCTCAGCGCACGGCCGTCCGCCGAGGACGAGGCGCGAGCCGAGCACCGGCTCTATGGCGTCGCCGACGCGGCGGAGGCGTGGTCCGTCGGCCGCTGGTCCCGGGCGGCCCTGGCGGAACTCGCGGCCCTGGAGGGACGACCCGCAATCCTCGTGGGCGGGACGGGACTGTATTTCACAGCTCTGACCAAAGGCTTGGCGGAGATTCCGGATGTGCCGCCTTCGGTGCGGGACGCGGCCGGCGACCTGTTCGACCAGGATGGAGAAGCGGCGTTCCGACGGGCGTTGGCGGCGGTCGATCCGGCGGCCGAAGCGCGGATCGCGCCGGGCGACCGGCAACGGCTGGTGCGCGCGTTCAGCGTCTGGCGGGCCAGCGGCCGCGCCTTGTCCGACTGGCAGGCCGACACCCGCCCCCTGCTGGCGCCCGGCGCCTGGACCGGGCTGGTGGTCGAGCCGGAGCGGGCCAGGCTTTACGCCAACTGCGACCGCCGGGCCGACGCGATGATGGCGCTGGGCGCGCAGCACGAGGTTCGCCGGCTGATGGCGCGCGGGCTGGCCCCCGACCTGCCCGCGATGAAGGCTGTCGGCGTCCGGGAGCTTGCGGCCGGCCTGTCGGGTCGGATGTCGATGACGGAGGCGGCGGAGGCGCTGAAGCAGGCCACGCGCAACTACGCCAAGCGGCAGCTGACGTGGTTCCGCAACCAGACCCCGGACTGGGCGCGCGCCGGAGCATGAACCCTGGGACGGCGAATCATGCCAGCCCAGCGGCACGAGGAGGACGAACCCCATGAGCATTCCGACCCTGAACCGAACCGCGCGCGCCCTGCTGCTGGCCGGCTGCGTGCTGGGCTCAACCGCGGCCCAGGCGCAAGACCCCTGGCGGGTGAACCCGGCCTGGGTCAGCGCGCACGAGAACTTCCTGGCCGGAGAGGCGCTGCAGGGACGCGGCAGCGCGACCCGCGACGAGGCCATCGCCGCCGCCTATATCGCCGCCCAGTTCGAAGGGTTTGGCCTGACGCCGCCGCCCGGCATGACCTCCTATTTCCAGACGGCGGGCGTGACGCAGGTCAAGCCCAGCGGCGCGGCGCGGCTGGTCGCCGGCGACGTGTCGGCGGCCGAGGGCGAAGACCTGTTCCTGTTCTACTCCAACGGACGCCCGGTTTCCGGAGAGATGGCGGTCGTCGAGGGCGGGCCCGAGACCCTGGCCGCCGCCCCCATCGTTCTGGTCGATCCCGGCCAGGCGCCGCTGGGGGCCTGGATCGGCGCGGCGTCGGCCAAGGGCGTCGGCGCCCTGGTGATCCGTCGCACCGAGGCCCTGGCCGCCCGCATCGCCTCGGGTCATACGCGCACCGCCGCCGCATTGACCGAGCACGCCGACCGCAGCGACACACCCGAGATCGTCATCCTGGCCCCGGAGGTCTTCGACCGACTGGCGGCGCGCAAGGGCCAGGCGACGCTGGACCTGGGCGCCGTCCAGCGCCTGGAAAGCGTCACCACCAACGCCATGGGTTATCTGGCCGGCAGCGATCCCAGCGCAGGCGTGCTGCTGATCTCCGCGCACCTTGACCACATGGGCGTGCAGCCGGACGGCGTGGTCATGTACGGGGCCAACGACGATGCGTCCGGCGTCACGGCCGTCATCGAACTGGCCCGCGCGCTGGCGGCCGGCGGGCAGCCGAAGCGCAGCATCCTGTTCGTCTGCTACGGCAGCGAGGAACTGGGCCTGCTGGGCTCCAACCACTTCGCTGAGCATCCGCCGATCCCGCTAACCGACATCGTCGCCAATCTGGAGATCGAGATGATCGGCCAGCAGGACCCCAACATGCCCGACGGCGTGATGATGATGACCGGTTTCGATCGCTCCAACTTCGGGCCGGAGCTGAAGGCGCGCGGCGCTCTGGTGGCGCAGGACCCCTATCCCGAGCAGAACTTCTTCCAGCGGTCGGACAACTACCAGCTGGCCCTGCAGGGGATTGTCGCCCACACCATCTCGGGCTGGGCCGTCACCCCGACCTATCACACGCCCGACGACACCATCGCCAACCTGAACCTGCCCTTCATGACCCAGGCGATCCAGTCGCTGGTGGAGCCGCTGCGCTGGCTGGCCAACACCGCGTTCAAGCCGGACTGGAGCGAAGGCGGCCGGCCCACGCCGCGCTGATCTGCTGACGGGACCGATAAGGGCCGTCTTGGCGAAGGCGACCCGAAGCCCTATATGAGTCCCGTTCGGCTTCGGCCGGACTATGGCGATAAAGGCGCCTGTAATAAGCGGACCGGACCCGGGTGCGATTCCCGGCGGCTCCACCATCTTCTTCCCCGCGTTATCGGCGGAGGCAGCATGGGGCCGACTAGCATCGACGGACGTGTAAAGAGGATTGCTTTCGCTCGTCCTGGCCCACCGTATCGGGCCTTTATCTAACTGCGAACGATAACTT